>NZ_JCACKO010000118.1:0-129279 GCF_059505445.1 Brasilonema angustatum
AGAAAGAATTAGAGACTAATCATTTGTATCAAGGATTTCGTGAAATGGTATAACAGGGCAAGGTGAGGTTTCGCCTGAATGATACCGTGTACACACCAGATCGTTTTCACCTCACCCTCGCTTGAATCGGCGCTAAAATCTTTCCCTCTCCTTAAAGGAGAGGGATGCCCGACAGGGCAGGGTGAGGTTTTGCGGGTGGGATGTTTCGGAATTTATAAGTGATTAAGCGAACTTGATATCAGTACCCGTTGAACAAGCTGGGAGTAGACTGTTAGTGCCTGAGCGACAACTTGATCCATATTGTAATACTTGTAGGTTGCCAACCGTCCCACGAAATGCACGCTTGGGGTTGCGTCAGCTAGTGCCTTGTATTGTTTGTAGATTTCAGCGTTTTCTGGGCGCGGTATGGGGTAGTAGGGATCTCCTTCCGCTTGCGGGTACTCGTAGACAATACTAGTTTTAAGGTGTTCCTGTCCCGTCAGGTACTTGAACTCAGTGACGCGGGTGTATGGATGTTCGTTGGGGTAATTTATCACTGGTGCAGGCTGATGCAGAGGTTTGTTTAGCGTTTCATGCTTGAACTCTAGGGAACGGTAGGGAAGTTTGCCATAGCGGTAATCGAAGAACTCGTCGATGGGACCTGTGTAGATCATTTCGCGGTAGGCGATTGCCTCTTGAATCTCGCGATAATCGGTGTTGAGCATAATCTTGATGTTGGGGTGAGACAACATCTTCTCAAACATCCGCGTATAACCATGTAGAGGCATTGCTTGATAAGTGTCTGTGAAATAGCGATCGTCGCGGTTTGTGCGGGTAGGTACACGGGCGGTGACTGATCTGTCGAGTTCCGATGGATCAAGTCCCCATTGCTTACGGGTGTAGCCACGGAAAAATTTCTCGTACAATTCTCGACCAACTTTGCTCACCACCACATCTTCAGAGGTGCGAATGTAGTCTTTTTGCTCAGCGACTGAAGCGAAGAACTCATCCAGTTGGAACGAGGTGAGATTCAATCCATATAACCGATTGACAGTATCAAGGTTAATCGGGATGGGCACAAGTTGACCATCTACGCTAGCCAGAACGCGGTGTTCGTAAGGTCGCCACTCGGTGAAGAAGGAAAGATACTCAAAGACTTCGCGGGAGTTGGTATGAAAGATGTGGGGACCGTATCTGTGTACGAGTATGCCTGAATCGTCGTAGTGGTCGTAGGCGTTGCCGCCAATATGAGGACGTTTGTCAACAATCAGAACCTTTTTTCCAGACTGACTTGCTAGTCTTTCGGCAAGGACGCTTCCTGCAAATCCTGCGCCAACAATTAAGTAATCAAACATTTAAATTCCACCTTTTTTGTATTTGGATATCTATAAGCACCAAGCAATGATTTGCAAGTTCAGATCAGCGTTTTGTGTTTAGAGAGAATAAAAAACCGCAGAGGCGCAGAGGACACAGAGGAAGAGATAGGCAGAGGGAAAGGGAAAATTTTCTGTATGAATGCAACGTGCATATCAACTTTTATTTGCCACGACTTACGCAAAAACTCTTCTTAACCTCTTTTCTATGCGCTAAGGCGCACGCTACGCGAACGTGTCCTTTGCGTTCTACCCTGCGGGAAGCCGCTCCGCGTCTATGTGGTTCGTTTTTCCATAACTTTGCGTAAGTCCTGAATGCAAATCATGAGTTACCGTAAACTCATGAAAATGCCCATTTCTCTTTCTTTTGAGAAAGTCAGTTGGCGATGGGGGGTGCTAAGGAAACTCGTGGAGTCCCACCTCCACCGACACTCTTCGGCGCGTTGTTATCGACGATGTAAAGTGCTTTAAATAATTTCATAAAGTCGTCGTAAAATTTCCCACCAGTAGTTTGGAAATCATAACCATAAGTGGCGCGGAATTCTTCAAGAACTCCTTTTTCTAGACATAAGTAATGTGCGTCCCAACCTGCATCATCAACAACGTAAGCACCATAGTCTTGTAACGCTCGAAACAGCTTTTGAGCTGCTGGTGTTTGCAGCTTTAATCTTGCGGCAGTGACATTGCGGGGAATTGCCAACAGCGTCCCTTGCACTAACTTGGGGTTAGTACCGTGATATTGATTGGCGGCTTTGCTATCGGCAATGTAGGCAGGCCAACGATATCCTGGAACAGCACGAGAGTAGTAAAGGTATTTTTCCCCCCAAAGAATAACTTTTAATGCATGGCGGATTGGTTGATTTTTTGTGAGTTCACCTTTGCGAATAGATCCACCAATAGAAGAGAGACCCGAACCGAGGTGTCCGCCTTTGATACCGTCGCCATAAATATCAACGCCACCCCAAGGGTTACGCCACCCATGAACAGATCCTCCTGCTGTACAGCGTGCTAGTGGTTCAAACTGCTCAAGAGTTTTACCATCGGGCATGAGAAAGGCTGAGGCGTTGTTGGGTGTATAATATGGCTGACTTGTGGCATCTGGAACAATTAAGTTGTCTGGCACAGGTAGTGAAATTCCCATAGATTGAGTGCCTGTACAGCGTCCAGGTCCAAAATTGCCAGGACTGTAAACTGGACGTTGGGGATCGCTTGTCTTGAGCTTGTAAAAGTATTCCTCATCTGCTAAAGCATTTTTTGCCTGTTGAATATTTGCTGGTCGATAAACTGCGCGGGAGCCAATCGGCATATTCCATATTGAATTGGATGCGAAAGGCCACAGCCATTTGTCGCGTTTGCCTTGAGTTGTGGTAGATTTGGCAATGTGGTTGGTGTTCTGACTCATACTCATAATGCCGCTGCTAGAACCATAACTTAGATACAACAGCAAGCTAACCAAAAATATCGTTAAGAAAACCCGCGTTACATTGCTTAAGTGACGCTTATTCTGCCCTAGTTGTCGTAAAAATCTCGTATACTTACGAGCTTTGTTGATCGTCAAGTGAGTATGCTCCTTTACTGCTAACAACAACTAGGATAGTTTGCCAATACGCAGGTCAAGTTATAAAGACCAGTGTTCGATATTTTGTAGTCACTTGATCCAAAAAGTGCGGTGTTGTTAGGTAAGACTTAATATGCGTCGGCGCAAAGCGTAAAGTAGCGACAGTATTTTAGTGTAAGCGTTAGAGCCGAACCATTGCAGCATTGCGATCGCCAAACTCAAGCGAAAGTACTCGCCCGAGAAACGTAGCGAAGGGAAGTGGGCGATCGCTTGTTCCTGAAAATGAATCGCCTTCTTGTAGTCTCTATTACCACTTTGTACGGCTTTCCAAGCTAAAAACATGTTGGCATGACCATAGCTTCGGCTTTTTAAATACAGTAGTTCGGGGGGTGCACAGCGGAATGCTTTCTCAATAATCATCTCAAAAGCTTCTTCCACCACTTGCCAGTTTTTGGTCATATTGTTTAGGTGCATTCGATAGTGCATTAAAGGTTCTTTGATTACTGCAAAGGGATAACGAGCAGCAATGCGAATCCACATATCCCAATCATCAATATTGCGTAAATTTGGGTCAAATCCCCCAACAGTGTCAAAACAACCACGACGAACCATGACTGAAGAGGAAGGTACTGTATTTTGTACAACTAGTTGTTTCCAGACATCACCTTCAGCATTTGAGATCATGACTCTACCTGTAGGCTGACTTTGTGCATCAATGACAGCCATCCAAGTATGCACCAAGCCTACTGTAGGATTATTTTCCAGACAACCCACTTGTTTTTCTAGCATGGTCGGCTCCCACAAATCATCAGCGTCCAAGAATGCTATATACTCTCCTTGAGCCTTAGCAATACCTTTGTTGCGTGCTAATGGTACGCCCTGATTTGTTTGGGAAATCAGTTTCACTCGTGGATCTACTAGCTGAGAAACCCATTCGACAATGTTGTCTGCGCTACCATCATTAATAATTAATACTTCAAAATCATTAAAGGTTTGCCTCAGAATACTCTCCACAGTTTCAGGGAGGTAGGTCATCGCATTATAAGCCGGAATAACAACAGAAACCTTGACCATTTTCGATATTCCTTAGCATTTTGCTAATCAAAAATAGTAAATTATTTATACAGACTATCGGTATTAGAGTGATTTGATACTGATGTCAGTTCTGAAGCTTGGTGTAATTCGTTGTTCATCAAAGATAAAGGGGTATTGAGTGTGCGAATAACTCTTGCTGGATTCCCTACAACGACGCTACGATTAGGAACGTCTTTCACCACAACAGAACCAGCTCCAATCACTGCATGATCGCCAACTGTAATCGCTCCAATAATCACAACATTGGAACCTATTTCTACGTTATTTCCAATTTTTGGAGAGCCACTGGGTGTACCATCTTGCAGCATCTTATTTCCAATAGTGGTTGAATGCCTCAAGGTACAATTCATACCTATTATCGTTTCATGATTGACGACCAAACCGTGAGAATGAAAGAGCTTTAAATTTTGTCCTACTTGTGTATCCCAAGGTAAGTCAACTCCTAATATCCACTCAATTAAAAACTGATATAAAATTCTATAAAACTTAGAAAAAAAAGGTAAGGGCAGATTACCAAGTATTTTTGTAGATCTAAACATCAATAAGATGAAACGTGACTTGGTGCTTGTTTCTTTATTTACTTGCCAATCTTGCAGTATCGAATTAAGAAAAATAATCATTACTGATGACATCTCCTTACTCCAATAATAGGGAGTTTAACCGTATTTGTAGACTTAAAATACCTAGTTCTAAAAAAGTAGAAATAAAAAAAACTTAAATCACAAGCTTTTCGCTCCTGCTTTTTGACAATATCTTCAGAGCCATCGTTTGGACAAATTTTTATCTGAAGGATGAAGTGTGAAATATTAAGTATTAGATGAAGTATATCGTATTTCATTCTTCATCCTTTAGACTTTAGACTTTATTCGGTCATGTATTATGACGTAGTTTTCAAAACATGATTTTTTGTCTATAACCTTACTTTTGTGTGAATATATGAACTTTAGAATTCTTTTTCTCAAGAAGTTGCCTCATGGCTTATCTTTAATTCTTTGCTAAATACCTACATTTGTCAGTTGACTTCGCAATAAAAGTGTTCTGTCTTCAGCCAATTTGCGAATAACAGCCATACCGTAATTAACTGGATTGGTTCTAATTTCGAGTAAATCAAAATGAGGAGACTTTTTAATGAATTTATCAATAATGTATCTTGGATCGTCCCAACCACAATATTTTGGGTTAATATCATGCAAAACGATATATCCACCAACTGAGACATGTGGATAAAAAAGCATAAAATCATTAAAACATCCTTCTACAGTGTGGTCTCCATCAATGAAGAGAAAATCAATAGGCTCACTGAGAAATTCATGAATTTTTTCTCCTACTTCTTTAGAATTCTTTTTATAAAACTTGACTTGATGTGAAAGTTGAGCAGCATCTACAGATTTCTGGGCGTATTCAAGGGGATTAGTTAAATATCCACGATGATGAGGTAGGAGTGGAATAATATCATTAAATAAATCAACCGAGTGAACAGTGCCTTGACTTCCTATTTGCTTTAAACCAGCAGCCAACCAAATTGTAGACACACCAGTAAAACAACCAATCTCTAAAATATTCTTCGGTGCAACATTACAAACTAAAGCTCTGAGAAAATCTCCTTGCTCTGGTGATATGGAGTCAGGGCAAGTAAATTTGTCTTGATACATTTTGACTAATGTAACCGCCCAAGGAGATGTGCAGTTTTTTAAATGTTCTGGTATTTCATAATATTGATATGAAATACCTAAAGATAGCCAAAGCTCATTTATAAAATTCTCAAAGTCATCTTTTTTGATATACACTTCACCATTTATGCTTTGTTGCTCAAGTTCTTTTTCTGTTAAAATTTTGATGATGTCCTCCTGTTCTACTTTCAACAATTGATATAGATCTTTGGAAGAAAATAAAACTTCTTTTTGTTGAGAAAAAATCATAATCAATATTTTTGTAATTATACTCATAATACATAGTGTACGAAAATATCTTGAATAGTCAACTTCTCCACTAAAATATTTACTTATCTTTATAGCTATTTTTAGAAAATTTAAAGTACTGTTTTTCTATTTATTTTTTCTAATCGTTGTTTATGACAGAAGAAATACAAAAATTAATTGTCAAATTGGTAATAATTGTTTGATATAGATTTTGGCAAATTCTCCAGTCATCTATGGATGTCTTCTCACATATTGTACCAATAAAACAATTGGAAAAAACCCCGTAAAACTTTACGAGGCTTAAGTTCGAGAGTTTATCGAGCAATGGGCTAAAATTGGTCTACAATCTGACAAAATTGGGTAAATTTGTCTTGGTTTAGCTATAATTGTGCATCTGCACAGGTGTATCTTTTTGTTTCTTGTGACTCTATGCCTACAACAGCATAACTCTTGTGAAAGTATTCCTGTTGGTTTCCCTCATTGAGCGCTTGTTTAGCTGCTTCAATGATTGTTTTGAGATGAAATTTACTCAGCCCATTGCTAGCAGATGTGGAGATGATTTTAGTCAACTGCTCTGGAGACAGATGTATGATTTCCATTGCAATTTTATTAATTATTATGTCTTGAAGGTTAATCGTTTCTGTTGAGGGCGTAGCGTAAGACTGATGTTCAAGTTGTTGGTGTACATTATTTAACGGTTGTTCTTTGAATAGCTGTACCTCCGACTCTTTAAAGCTGGAAGTTTGTTCATTATTAGCAAGGTACGTGCTACTATCAGGCTGCCCTACTAACACGTCAATTTGGTGATCACATTGACTTTGTTGAGGATTGTCTGTACATATAAGCACCCGTTCGCATTCGTCCTCCGAATGTTGCTTTGAAGATTCTGCAATATTTGTCGATGTCATTCCCTCGCCAATGTGAGTGGTGTCAAGTGTGTAAGTTTTTCCTTGGCGTTGTACAGTGCGTTTTTTGGTATCTGCGTTTTTATCGCAGATAGATTCACGCATTTGACGAACCATAAATTCGGAAACGCCACAACGTTTGGCAATCTCGCGATTACTCCAATGATTCCACTCCTCATCTTGTAGCATTATATTCACCGCACGGCGTTTATCTGCGTTAGTACGTCGTAAACCATGATTGGCATTGGCTCCCACTGAGTACAGCAAAGCGTCGCGGCGGTTACCCTGGTGTATTTCTACGGCAATCTCCTGACGCCCAGCTTTTTTAGTTGCATGCAGCCGATGGAAACCGTCTGCCAGCCAGTAGTTCTTGCCGTCGTAAAAGACTAAAATCGGGGGAAAGATGGCATCCGACGTTATCGCTTCCGCATATTCTGCAATGACATCCCAGTTGAGTTTGACGCGTGACTGAGTACCACCATTGATCAAAATGTCTGCAATCGGAAGGTACTCGACTGTTGGGATAGATATAGTCGTCATAACTATTGTGTTTTAGGAGCTTTAACAGACATGGGTGAATTCTAAGAGCTACCAATAAAAGCTAAAACCCAATTCTTTATCCACTGGAAAGTGACATATTTTTAAGCAACTCCCTGAATCCATAGAAAACCTTAAGTAACAATTACTTTGATCTTAGAGATTTTTCAATCCGCCTATTTATACACTTTTCTGTACTAATTTTACAATTCTATCTAATTGGATATAAGTGTAGGTAAAATTGAAAGTAATCTCAGATACTTTTTTTATTTGTCAAGATAACTTAATGCATATAAATTTTCAGACTTTCAAGATACTTTTCTCAAAAAAATGTTAGTTGTTTATCTAAAATACTTTCTAAAAACCAGGATTATTGCTGCCACTACTGTTTGCTCTGCGCAACGTTGCTCATGAAAAGTTTATAGTTAGGTTTTATCAGTTCACCGGACTCATAATACTAGCTTCTGTTTTCTTAGGAAAATTCTAATTTTTACCAAATTTGTGTGTTGAAAGTTTAATTATGCTATATACTCGGAACTAAGAGCTTTCAATATACTTAAGCATATCAATACTCTAGGCAAAGCTGCGGAGCTTATGGATACCCAAATTCACACAAGTAGCCAACTGGGGGCAATATCGAAAATTTTTCTCTGATACAGACTTTCGGTTATCTCTCTAGACTTGATACCTGTAAATCGACTGGTATAACTAACCATAATACCTTCCTTAAAGGAATGGCTCAAGGAAAGAGGATTAGCCTAAATCAGCCACCTTAACGAAATAAGTCATGTGGAGCAGAGATTTTACTTCTAGTGGTTTAATTTATGTCAGTATCAAGGTAGCTTTTTCATAAGGCTCTTGCATTAAGGTTTGAACCAAAAGTGTCAATGTCGTGTATGCGTCTAACACCTGTTTAATTGTTAGTTTAAATCATGATTTAATTACCCAAAGTCAAATCGGAAGTTTTGTGATGGCGTGTATAAACCATCTCAGGAATTTTTCCGCTTTGCAGAAGTCTAAATAGTGTTTACATAGCTAGCATCCAACAGTTATTTGTAAATGGATACTACAAAAACTCTTATCAAAGCCGGTCGAACTGAAAGCCTGTATTGGAAAGATTTGTGGCGCTATCGAGAGCTGTTTTACTTTCTAGCTTGGCGCGATATTTTGGTGCGGTATAAGCAGACTGTGATTGGGATTGCCTGGGCTTTGCTTCGACCATTTTTAGCAATGATTATTTCCACTGTGGTGTTTGGCAATCTCGCGAAGTTACCCTCGGAGGGTGTGCCATACCCAATTTTAGTATTTGCAGCAATGCTACCCTGGCAATTTTTTGCTAGCTCTTTAACAGAGTGCAGTCTCAGCTTGATCCATAGTAGTCACCTCATTTCTAAAGTTTACTTCCCTCGCTTGATTGTGCCAGTCAGCTCAGTGATTGTTAGCTTTGTAGATTTTCTTATTTCTGGCATCATCCTGTTAGGATTGATGGCTTGGTATGACTTTGTACCTGATTGGCGTATCTTGACGCTACCGTTGTTTATTCTGATTGCCTTTGCAGTGGCGATTGGAGGGGGGCTTTGGTTAGGAGCGCTGAATGTCAAGTACCGTGATTTCCGCCATATTGTACCGTTTCTTGTGCAGTTTGGCTTTTATGTATCTCCAGTCGCTTATAGTAGCAGCGTGATATCGGAAAAGTGGCGCTTACTCTACTCTTTAAATCCAATGGTAGGGGTGATTGATGGCTTTCGTTGGGCAATTTTGAGCGGGCAGTCAAAACTCTACTTGCCGGGATTCATTCTATCTATGGGATTGGCTTCTCTGCTTCTTGCCAGTGGTATTTGGTACTTCCGTAAAACCGAACGCACGTTTGCAGATGTTATTTAAGTAGGGAGTGAGAGTATGTCTGATAATGTAGTCCAGGTTGAAAATTTAGGCAAGAAATATACAATTAGCCACCAAAAGCGGGGAGCTAACAGTACTTTGCGGGATGCGATCGCCACTAGCAGCAAAGCCATCAGTCGTAAACTCCTAACACCCTTTGGCAAAAAAATACCCAACCCAACTCATGAGGAATTTTGGGCGTTAAAGAATGTTTCTTTTGATATTAAGCAGGGCGAAGTTGTTGGCATTATCGGTCGCAATGGGGCAGGAAAATCAACTCTTTTAAAGATTTTAAGCCGAATTACTGAACCCACAACAGGACAAATTTTAATTACCGGAAGAGTTGCAAGTTTGTTGGAAGTGGGAACAGGTTTTCACCAAGAATTAACAGGACGAGAAAACATTTTCCTGAACGGTGCTATTTTGGGTATGAGCAAGGCTGAGATTAAAAAGAAGTTTGATGAAATTGTATCTTTTGCGGAAGTCGAGAAGTTTTTAGATACTCCTGTAAAGCATTATTCATCTGGGATGTACGTACGCCTTGCTTTTGCCATAGCAGCACACCTAGAACCAGAAATTTTGATTGTGGACGAAGTACTAGCAGTGGGGGATGTGCAATTTCAAAAGAAATGTCTGGGAAAGATGGGTAACGTAGCGAAGGAAGGGCGAACTATTTTATTCGTGACTCATAACATGAGTATGGTGGAATCTTTGTGCGATCGCGGAATTCTTCTTGAACAAGGCACACTGTGTGTAGATGGGACTTCAGAAGAAGCTGTTAGGGTTTACCTAGAAAAGTCTTACAGTCTGGCTCAAGAGTTACCCTTAAACCAGAGAAGAGATCGCACTGGTTCTGGAAGAGTCAGAGTTTCTAGTTTTAGAATATTGAATGAAAAAGGTCATGAAGAGCAAGTTTTACAATCTGGAAAAAATTACTATTTTGAAGTAGGATACTCAAACTATATAGGAAAGCGTCTAAGTAATGTAGTTGTAAGTATTGCTTTCGCCGATGAAAGAGGTACCTTTGACTTGTTATTAAGGAGTAATTTCACCAACAATTATCTGACTCTTGATTCTGATCAAGGTTATATTCTTTGTGGCATAGGAAATTTGCCTTTAGTGAATGGCTTGTATCTAGTTTCGATATATCTATCACATGCAGATAGTGAAACGCTAGATGATATTCAAGAAGCTGTATCTGTGGTTGTAGATGGAGGTGACTTTTTTGGTACTGGTAATCCTGGTTTGCCAAACTTCTGTAAGTTTTTAGTTAAAGCAGACTGGTCTACATCACACGCTCATTTATTCTCCCATATGTAATTTTATTTTCATAAACTAAACATTCTGTTTACAAGTACGAACAGAATAAAACAAGATTGAAATATTTTTTCCTGTCATTTCAATATTAGCTTTATCAAGCTGACTTTCATTACTGGAGGCTAAGATGTCATACAAAATTCTTTATTACAATTGGGATCCTTACTTTGGAAAACCATCTTTAGGGGGAGGTGTATCAATATACTGCCGGAGTTTGATTGACTATTTTAGTCAACAAAGTGACTATGAAGTGAATTTTCTTTATAGTGGAGTTGACTACACCTTTTTCGGAAAACAACCTTACATTAAACAGGTTAGTAACAGTCGTCATCCTAGTGTTCCAACCTTTTCAATAGTTAATTCTCCTGTTTTCTCCCCTTCTCACTTTTATTTTCATAACCCTATAGGAAATGTTGAAAATCCTGAGTTAGAAAAATACTTTCAACAGTTTTTAACAGAACATGGACTTTTTCAAATTATTCACTTTCATAACTTGGAAGGATTAACTGCTACTTGCCTTAAGATAGCTAAAGAGAGCGGCGCTCGGGTGGTATTTAGCTTACATAACTATTGGTCGGTTTGCCCTCAAGTTAATTTATGGAAATTAGAAAGTAGCCCATGCTCAAATTATCTTGAAGGAAGAGCTTGTGTTTCCTGCCTAGACACAAAAATACATGTAGATTTAGAACTGACTCTTAGAAAACTAAATCATTTAGGAAGCTTGCTAGGTCAGGATCAGCAATCACTTCCTGTGGCTGTAGCTAAAAAAATTTACAGGGGGATCTACAGCCAAATTTGGTATCAAGTAATAACTCGTACAAAATCTCCCTTGAACAAACCTCTTGAGATGAGTAGTACAGATATGCCTCGACAAGCCGATTTGTACCGCTATCGGCGAGAGGAAATCGTTTCTCTTATAAACCGCTATGTTGATGTAGCACTGTCTGTTTCTGAGCGAACCACTTCCATTTATAACCAATACGGAGTTAACCCAGCTCTATTGACGACAAAATATATAGGCAGCCAATCGGCTCAGTTTCAAGTACCACCCAGCAACCCAGCAGCCTACACCCAAGGGCAGCCCTTTAAATTAATCTACATGGGACCAGCAAGAAGAGATAAAGGATTCTACTTCTTGTTAGAAGAACTACGTTCTTTACCACAGGAAGAATTGAGTTCGCTTGAGTTGGTTGTAGCAAGCCGAATTTATGATTCGGTCGAGTTGGGAGCGTCAATTGAGCAGAAAGGACGGTTGTTATCTCTGGCTCAATCTCTTCACCGTTTCCGTTTCTACCCTGGGTACAAATACGAGAATATTCCCAGTATGTTGGATGGAATCCACTTGGGAGTTGTGCCATCACAATGGGAAGATAATCTCCCACAAGTTACTTTTGAACTCATCGCCTGTCGCGTGCCAGTACTCTGCTCAAATCGAGGAGGTGCACAGGAGTTTGTTCGCCATCCAGCTTTCATTTTTGACCCTTCAAAACAAGGAGACTTCGAGTACAAACTCCGTACTATTCGAGAGAACCCGCACTTACTCACCGAGTTTTGGCAAGAGGCGCGACCAGTCAAAACAGTAGAACAGCATTTTCATGAATTAAACGAAGTTTATCAGACGGACATCGAAAAATCGCTTTCTCTTGTTGGCGCGAGTTTTAGTGCTGATTAATGATAGTTATAGCAGTCCTAAATCCTGAGCCGCTGCGGGCACGCTACAAAGAACGTGAACAACAAGATTTCCGACAACTTTTGCGAAGTCGGAAATCTGAGGATGCAGAATTTATGCGCTAGCTCCTGCGGAACCGCTACGCGATCGCGCAGGCACTTTCACACAAATCAAATAGGATTGCTATATCAGTAACCACTAACAACTGATAACTGTTAAGCTCGACTTTATCCATTTTCCAGCAACGCGCTAACATACGCTAAAACCCTCATCCAACCTAGACTTTGACTTTTTCGATCTCGACAAAATTAGTGATAGATGAAAAAGTTTTTGCCACAAAGCTACAACTTTTGCCAGATAACAAGGTTTACGCTGCTTAATTGGATAAAGTCGAGTTAAGAGGATGTTTGGAAAGTCAAAGCTGGTCAAAAATCATGCGAGTCGTCGAACCATAATACGTATCATCGCAATATCTTGGGTTAGTTCTGTCGGCGAGATGTGACAGTTACGTTGTGTTTACCTAAGCTGTCAGGAGCCGAAGCCAGCTGCGACCCGTTCGGGGAGAGAATTGAGGTTCAAACAGAACAGCTTGTTCGCGTTTTCACGACCGACCTTCAGCTTTGTGGCGTTCTCAAGCCGCATGTCGTCGAACCACCGGCCCCCCATGTCCATCTGCTCATAAGGGTAATCCACGGAGAAGAGCACTCGGTCCTCGCCCATCTGCTCAATGGCTTCCAAAAACGGCTTGGTGTGGAAGTGACCGCTCGTGGTAATCCAAAAGTTGTTGCCAAAATAGTAGCTCGCGCGCCGCTTCGCCTTGGAGCCTTTCTCACCTTCGCGCTGCTCATCGAGGCGATGCTGCATGCGCGGCAGCATGAAGGGGAGACCTTCTCCCAGGTGACCCAGGATCACCTGCAAATTGGGGTACTCGTCGAAGAGTCCGCTCAGCATCAAGCGAATGGCGTGGCTGGCGGTCTCGTAAGCGAAAGCCCAGGCGGAGCCAACCAATTCAGGGTAGCCCTTGATCGCGCGGGTTTGACTAGGCAGCGGTTCGCGTGGATGTAGATACACTGGGACGAGGAGCTTGGAGACGCGCTCCCAGAACACCCGCACCGGCTCCTCGTCCAGGTATTGGACGTGTTCGTCAGAGCCGATGTTCGAGTAACCGTTGATCAAAGCCCCCTTGAGTCCTAGTTCGCTCACAGCCCGCTCCAGTTCGTCTGCGGCACCCTTCGGATCCTGAAGTGCCACCGCCGCAAAGGAGGCAAACCGCCCAGGGTATTTCTTGATGAAAGAGTGCGCGTAGTCGTTCGCAGACCGCGCCAGCTCGGTGGCTTGCTTCGGATCGATGACCCCCTGCACGCCAGGCGAGGTGAGCGACATGATGCAAAGCTCGATGCCAGCGCGATCCATCTCAGCGATGCAGAGTTCAGGAGCGAGCAGGCGACGCTCGATGTCCTGAGCGTAAGCGCGGCCATTTCGACCCTCCTCGCCCTTGGCATCCCAGTGCTTGTTGTTCAACTTTGTAGAGAAGTGTTCTTCGAGTGCGATTTTGCCTTCCATGTTTTTCTCCTTGGTTAGTGATTGGTTGTTGTTTGTCGCAGCGTTATTTCTCCCCCTGTTTTGGCTACATGGTGAAGGTGTATGGGATGATCTTCTCGATGACGGTATAAAGCGTGGCGTTGCAAAGTCGCCACGCTAGGGTCGGCGGAGTAGGTGAAAGCCCCGCTCGGTCCACTGTCTTTGCCGGGAATGGACGGTGAAGCCAGTGCGACAGTCGGACAGACGGCAACAAGTAGCGAGGCGACTGCGACGCGGGTGGAGAATTCGAGCATAACGGCATCTTTGGATTGACCGAGCGGCGGCGGTGAGGCGTAAGCAGATCGGGAAGGGGGCGCTTAGACCTCGATTTCTCCACCTGCGGGGTTACTCTGGAACTTCCATGTGCCGCTTGAGCGGAAGGTCGAACCTGTGCCAAAGGTGTCCTCCATGTACTGCATGTAAGTGACCAAGCCATTCTTCACCTTCGCCAGGACAGAGAAGGGAGAGATGAACGTTTTATCGAGTTTCACCGAATGGACGGTGAAGCTGCCGAAGACAGCCACGTTCTCGCCCTCGCCGAAGATCTGCTGGATATCGAACTCCTCGATGGTCCAAAAGGTGTTGACATCCTGGAAAGTTTTGAGGATAGCTGCCTGGCCATCTTTGTGCGTGCCCGCCCAAGGCATGAGCTTTTTCAGGTCGGGATTATCGTAGCTGAGCGACACGTAGATGGCGTCGGGGGAGACAAGCCGATTGACGACCTCAGGGTTGGTGGGGTCTTTGAGGAGTTCCTGAACGATTTCTACGGGTGTACTTGACATATGTACTTTGTATGTGATCAGAAAATTTTAGTTGAGAAATTTTGTAACTGAATTAAATCGTTGTGAGGCTTATTTACGAAGACCTCAAGACTCGGGTTAAAGCTCAACTATTGGACAGAAATGCCAACACCTGGGATTATTCCTGAGTTGAAGGCGATATGTTTGTACTCTAGGAATTCATCGATCGCTGTCAAACCATTCAGTCTGCCATTACCGCTGCGCTTGAATCCGCCTTCTTCAAACTCGTCCCAAACGATCGCCCAATCGTTGATCCAGATGGTGCCCGCGTCTATCTCTCGGGCGACGCGCAGTGGACGGTCAACATCCCGAGTCCAAATGCTCGCGGCCAAGCCATACTCGCTGTCGTTTGCGAGCTGCACCGCTTCTGCCTCAGTATCGAAGATCTGCATGGTGAGGACTGGACCGAAGACCTCTTCTTGAACAATCGTCATTTTCGGATCGCTGACTTCAAGCAGGGTCGGACGGTAAAATGCACCGCTAGCTAGTGGACCTTCGACAATTGGACCTCCGCGTACAAGCACCTTAGCGCCCGCTGCGATCGCCTCCTCCACCATCTTGTCAACACGAGCGACGTTCGGCTTATCAATGAGAGGTCCCATATCACTGGACGGATCAGACGCAGGTCCTGTCTTAACGTTCTTCAGTCGCTGGCTGATAAGCGTGCGAAACCGATCAGCAACAGCACGCTGTACCAACAGGCGAGAACCCGTCATGCAGAACTGACCCGCGAAGGTCGTGAGTGCCTTCTCAACCTTTGGTGCAGCCGCCTCCAGATCGGCATCCTCGAAGATGATCATCGGCGTCTTACCACCAAGCTCGGTCTGAAACAGCTTGAGCGTCGAAGCCCCTGTTGCGGAAATTGCTTTCCCTGTCTTCGTGCTTCCCGTAAAGCTGATCACACGAATATCCTTTGACTCCATGAGAAAGGACGATCCACCTCTCCCTTTGCTTTCGCTGAAAACGTTGATGACGCCTTTTGGCAAGTCGGCAGCCTCAGCAAGTACTTTACTAAAGAGATAGTTGATCTGCGCTGTGTTACCGGGCAATTTGAGCACAGTGGTGACGCCAGCAGCGAGAGCAGGTGTCAGAGAACGCACGGTGAGCACGAGCGGTGAATTAAACGGTGCCACGATTCCAGCTACGCCGATAGCAGACCGGGTGACAACCGAGAGGTGTCCTGGCAAAACTTCCAAAGCCCGTCCGTAATTCGTCAGAACGACAGATGCCCAGTAGCGAAACTTGCTGGGAATCATGTCAACTTCAAACGCTGCTTCGGCATGGATTTTGCCGTTTTCGAGCGAGAGAATCTCGATCAGATCCTCTCGCCTTGCTTCAAAGCGGTCTGCTATCTGATTCAAAACTCGCGCACGCAGAGCGCGATTGTCCTTCCAGTCTAATTCCCGAAAAGCCTGCACCGCCGCGTTGGTCGCTTGAACCGCCTCTTCGCGCCCGCCATCCGCATAAGTGCCAATGACCTTACCTGTCGCTGGATCAATGCTATCAGTATGCTTCTCCGAATCGACCCACTCGCCATTAATCCAGTTCAATGCTGGCGTCCGCAGGTCGATGTTCATTGTTGAGTTTTTCTTGTCCGTCGTTGTTGACATAGTAGCCGCTTTTTCCTTTTCTTCTCGATAACTAAATCCCTACTTGGAGTCAAAACCCGACACATTTTGACCTTGTTCGGTTAGTTGGTGGTACCGTCTTCATCCCATCATGTTCATAATTTCATACCCCTTTATTTGTTCGCATTGCCATGTTGAATGAGCCGAACCTCATCCCTGATTTAGACTAATCGTTTTATTCCCTGATAGTCTTGCTCAACTCGATTATTCAGATACTTATTCTGCGCGGCATGGATATGATGAAACAAAGCCGTAAAACCGACGATCAGCGATCGCAATAGCAATGCAAAGATGTAGACACGCATTGTAGAAGGAGTAGAACCGAACTGAAGCTACCACAGCCTTTGAAGATGTCTCGCGTCCCCTCACCAATAGTAAGTCCTCTGCTTGTGTAGCTACTGAACTCCCTGCTCCGGCTGTGTCGTAAAGGTATAGAGAATGATCTTCCAATCACCAGACTCTTTGCTAAGCACGAAGATCTCCCTATTGAAGTCCAGTTTTGTCGAACCGTCCTTAAGGTTCATTTCCGTCTGCCCTTGGGGATGATGGGTTCGCACGATCGCTATCGATCCATGGATGTCCACCGCGTCGTACTGGAAGTCTGTCGTAAACTTCGTCTCTTGGAATAGCTTTTTGTACGGTTCTTCCATTGCCGCGACACCGACGACCGTAGCTTTGTTGTTCCACTCAGCGATGGCATTCGGAGCGAAAAGCGTCCGGATGGTATCGAAGTCAGAGTTATTCAAGGCTGTCTGGTAGGTTTCCACGACATGCTTCGCGCGTCGCTGTACAGCAGCCACACTCGCCGTCTTCGAGTACGTGAAAGCTCCGCTCGGTCCACCGTCCTTGCCTCCTTGTGCACTCGCATAGCTACTGACGGACGTTAGAACGAGAAGGATAGCTACTACCATTCGCTTGTGCATTGAGTCTCCTTATTGCTTTGCATTTTGAGTCAAGAGCGACCGTCGTGCGTGAACTTCGCATTTGCTAGAACACCGATTCAGTAATCGGAATCATGACGATACAAAAGTCTGACTATCAGGACGCTTTGAAGGTGATGTCTGCCTGATCGAGGAAGGGCTGGAACAAGTCTACCGGCCAGTTGGGATCGCTCTTGGAGGTGCGCTCTAGACACTTCCATACGCCATCGCGACGTTCAAAGATGTCGTCGTAGGTACCACTCGAAACGGTTCCGACGTGTTCAGCCTTCCAGGACACGAACCATCGCCAGTGCGCTTCGGCCCTGTCACCCGAGCCGGAAATTTCAAACGCGCCCATAGAGTGGAACCACTTGTCCATCGGAAAGACGCTGTGTGCGTAGTCGAACATCTGCTTCATGCCCTCAAAACCCTCGAAGGTTGAAGTACGTAGATCGTAGACGTGGAATTTAGCCTCTGGCCAGTAAAGGCGGTTATAGAGGTCGGCCTGCTCGCGCCCCCAACCCTTGTCGATGCACCGCTGATGCATGTTGAGCTGCTCGAAGATAGTAAAGCGATCAATCACCGTGAGTTCGTTGTTCTGAGACATTGAAGTTCTCCTCTACGTTGAAATTCTTGCGGGCGGTCGATGAGTTGATAGTGTTCTAGATTTGTTGTTAAAACTCCTGAAACGTCCAATGCATAAATTCTTCAGGCGAAGAGCAACAAATATAGAACACCACCCTTTGTTGGTTCAGTCATAGCTATCTCCTTGCCTAGTTAGTTGATAGTACCTTGTTCATCTCATCATATTTATTTCTCATTTGTTGAACAAGTATCATTTTATTGATAGTATGTTTCTTCTTAGTAAACTTTAGAACCACGATGGACACGTTAATGAGTATGAAAGTGTTGCGTCAAGTGGTGGAATCGGGAAGTTTTGTGGCAGCCGCTGAGCGGCTCAATTTATCCACAGCCATGATCAGCAAGCATGTGAAGCACTTGGAGCGAAACCTTGGCGCACGTTTGTTAAATCGAAGCAGCCGACACTTAAGCCTAACCGAAGCAGGAAAAATCTATTACGAGCAATGCCGGGAAATGCTTGATAACTTGGAAATGGTGGAGGCAGCAGTGAGGCGATCAGCCGTCGTCGCGCGTGGCGTACTCAAGATCACCGCCCCGGTTTGGTTCGCCAACCCGTTGTTTACCAAAGCCTTGGCGGAATACCGCTTTCGCTATCCAGACGTTTTGCTGGATCTGAATCTGAATGATCGGATGGTGAACTTAGTGGAAGAGGGATTTGACTTGGCGTTACGTGTCACGCATGATCAGCCCCGTTCTTCACTGCTCACGCGACGCATTTGCCCCATTAAATTCATGTTGGTCGGCTCACCAGACTATTTGCGAAGAAATGGACACCCAAAAACCCCCAACGAACTGTCAAAGCATGCAGCCATCAGCTATTATTACTCGCAGTTTGCTGATGAGATGTTCTTTGATGGTCCCAACGGACGGCAGACGGTCAAACTAGCAGTCTCGATCCGCTCCAACAACACCATTATGGAGTATCAAGCGACTTTAGCCAGCATGGGGTTGGCGGTTTTGCCAGAGTGGTTGGTTGAAGATGATCTTACCAGCCATCGATTGGAGGTGGTGAAGCTGGACTACACCTTGTTAACCGCATCCCTTTATGCTGTTTACACGAGTCGGCAATACCTATCACCCAAAATAAGGACTTTCGTAGATTTTCTAGCTGAGTATTTTTCTGGCGTTGCATAATGGCAGTATGATTGAACTCTCTGCATAGAGCCAAATCACAAGGTGTTAGCATAAGCGAAATGATTGAAATATGGATAAGAAGCTTTGACGCTGAATAAATTCAGCACGTCGTATTTCCGCCCCGATTTAAAAATACGGGGCTACCATACTCCCACATGAATCACCGTGTGATTCATTGAGTAGAAATCAAACCCAAAACAAAGGGTTCTGAAGGATTAGTCGCAAGGTAATAAACCTTGACAACTGAAATGAAGCGGCAGAGCACCTTTTGAAAAGATGGAAAATCGCCCTGCACCTATCCCTGTTTGGAGTCTTTTACAAGAAATTAATGCTACCAGGAAGAATGGTTGAGTCGATGGGTGATATTATCCACGGCAGTTTTAAAAGTCAAATCGACTACCGAAACATCAGGGGTAGGAACCCGAAATGCCATGCCAGTCAACTTGCCCATAATTTGAATTCTGGAGATAAGAGAAATTTTTTCTTTATTAAATCTCCCTGAAGTTTCCAAGAGCGCGGGGAACCCGCGCTCTTGGAATTTCTCTGCGGATTTAATCCGTGGGGATATTCTGCGTTGGTGCGTTCTGCGTCCTTCTTAAGCTTCTTCTGTCCAAGTTGCCGTCAAAAACCGTATATTTACGACGCCCGTATCTTGTAAATAAAGCTACATTTGACTCAATATCTCTCTTTAATAACTGAAAAAACAGATAAAGTCTGTATTTTCAATCACTACTTTATGAAAGAATGAGAAGGTCAAATTGATGTATAACAAGGTCCTTCCTCCAACTTGGTTACGGTTTTTACTCATCGTTTTATTAATACTGGGCGTATTTTTTCGCTTCGTCAATCTTGACCGAAAAATCTACTGGTATGATGAGACTTTTACCTCATTACGGATTTTTGGCTACACAATGTCAGAAGTGGTGGAGCAAGTTTGCAATGGTAAAGAAATTGGCGTTGAAGATTTACAGAAGTATCAGCATCCCACTCCTGAAAAAACCTTAACAGATACTCTTAAATCTTTAGCAGTAGAAGACCCTCAGCATCCACCACTATATTACGTAATCACGCGATTTTGGGTGCAATGGTTTGGCGGTTCAGTAGCGGTAATAAGAAGTTTATCTGCCCTGAGTAGCTTGCTGGCGTTTCCGTGCATCTACTGGTTATGTCTAGAATTATTTGATTCGTCGCTCGTGGGATGGGTAGCAATTGCACTGATAGCTGTGTCGCCATTTCATGTGTTATACGCACAGGAAGCGCGAGAGTATAGTTTGTGGACTTCGACAATTTTGCTATCAAGCGCAACACTATTACGAGCAATGCGACTAAAAACAAAGCTCAGTTGGGTAATGTATGCAGTTACTGTGGTATTAGGACTGTATACATTTCTGTTTTCTGGGTTGGTAACAATTGCTCATGGTATCTATGTAGTTGCAACTGAAAAGTTTCGATTCACTAAGACGGTTATTGCTTATCTGCTTGCGTCTTTATTAGGGTTTTTAGCCTTCATACCCTGGCTTTTGGTTATTATTATTAATTTTGCACAAGCTAGTACTACAACAAGCTGGACATCTGATGCAGCAGTCTCCCAGTTAACTTTAATGAAAAACTGGATTATTAACCTTAGTTATTTTTTCTTAGATTTTGGCTACGATTTAGGCAGTTACGATCATGATCCTAGATTAAAATTTATAACAAAATTATTGATTCCTTTTGTCTTAATTTTGGTAGGATATTCGATTTATTTTCTTTGTCTTAAAACTCCAAAGCGGGTTTGGTTGTTTGTCTTAACATTGATTGGTGTGACAGCGCTACCTTTAGCAATACCAGATTTAATTTTTGGAGGGGTGCGATCGCAGACTCCTCGGTATTTAATCCCTTTCTATTTAGGTATTCAGCTAGCTGTTGCTTACCTCCTAGCCACTCAAATTATTCCCGTCTCTGTTAACATCTGGAAACAAAAGCTCTGGCAGGTAGTTATGGTTGTGCTGCTTACATCTGGAGTCCTATCCTGTGTAAGTAGTTCTGAAGCAAAAACTTGGTGGCTTAAGTACCAAAATATTTATACTCCCCAAGTGGTTGAGGTCATCAACAAAGCTAACCAACCACTTGTGATGAGTTCCTGTCAAGGAAGTTGGTCTCTTCTGGCTGATAAATTCTCTCTGATTGACCAAATTGATCCAAAAGTACGCTTTGAATTGATCAATAAATCAAAGGTACCGCAAATTCCTAATAATTTCAGGGATGTGTTTCTATACAATCCTTCCCACAATTCTTTCCTCCAAGCAGTGCGATCTAAGCTTGAGAACGAGCAACATTACAAGATAGAGGAGAATATTTACCCTAAGAAGTTAGAGCTTTGGAAATTAGTAAAAAAATAGCATTTTCATAAGTGAATTACCCTTGTTTGCGCGAGTCCTAGTGCTGATTAGACCAATGCGCAAAAGTGAGATTTTACGAGGTTCTGTTAAGAGTTAAGCGTTCCCTACTTATGTAAGAAGTCCATTAATGATAGTTATCAGTAACCAGTAACAACTGATAACTGATAACTGTTAACTGTTAACTGTTAAGCTACAGTAGCAAGTACACGCTCCAACAGACCTTCTTTCTGTGCGATCGACAACATGAGGTCAATAACACGATTCGAGTAACCCCACTCGTTGTCATACCAAGCAACAACCTTAAAGAAGTTAGAGTTGAGTTCAATACCAGCACCAGCATCAAAGATACTAGAACGAACATCGCCCTGAAAATCTGTGGAAACAACTTCGTCTTCTGTGTAGCCTAAAATACCTTTAAGCTCTCCTTGCGAAGCTTGCTTCATAGCAGCACAAATGTCTTTGTAGCTAGTAGCTTTGGCAGTTTTAAAGGTTAAATCGACTACCGAAACATCAGGGGTAGGAACCCGAAATGCCATACCAGTCAACTTACCTTTTAACTCTGGCAAAACAAGTGCTACCGCTTTTGCTGCGCCTGTAGAGGAAGGAATAATATTCTGCGCCGCACCGCGACCTCCTCGCCAGTCCTTTTTACTCGGACCGTCTACAGTAGGTTGAGTGGCGGTCATGGCGTGAACTGTGGTCATCAGCCCTTCGGTTAACCCAAAGTTATCGTTGATGACTTTAGCAACAGGAGCCAAACAGTTTGTGGTACAGCTGGCATTGGAAACGATGGTGTCTTTTGCGGGGTCAAACAGGTGATGATTAACACCTACCAGTAAAGTAGGAACTCGGTCTGGATCTTTGGTGGGAGCTGAAATGATAACCCGCTTTGCTCCTGCTTTGAGGTGGTTTGCAGCTCCTTCATGGTTAGTGAAAAGACCTGTAGATTCAACTACATAATCTGCACCCAATTTACCCCAGGGCAATTCTGCTGGATTCCTGATTGATACACAAGGAATGAAGTGTCCATTGACAACGATACCATCATCCTTTGCCTCAACACTGCCCTTATAGGTTCCATGAGTTGAGTCGTACTTTAGTAGGTAAGCGAGATTATCCGGTGGTACCAAGTCGTTAATTCCGACAAACTCGATGTTGGGGTTGTCGATCCCAGCGCGAAACACAAGACGCCCGATACGACCAAATCCATTAATACCAACTTTTAGCCTAGTCAAGATGAAACCTCCTGTTATCGGAGACTAAACAAAGGGAGAAAGTCAAAAGAAATTATCTTTTACTCTTTACTTCCTAATCCTGACAGTCCCGGTACGCTAAGGCGTATTTACTTGGCATCTTTTAAGATTTTTGCTATTTACACAGCTTTCTGGGTCGCTTTTGGTTAGCATTACAACAATCGGTCTTTGGTTCAAAGTCAAGACAGCCGAGTGCTTCTAGGGAACATGCTTTGACTGGGTGAACTGTGCACTTGAGGCGGTAGTCATTGGTAAAATATTCACAACCAGAGCAAGGAATTTGGTGCAAAGTTTTGAGATGACTTGCTCCTGTTTTCAAAGTTATCCAGACATTCCAAATCAAGAACATCAGAATGGCCCATCCCGAGACAGCGCAAAAAAGTGTAAGCATAATTGTAAAGCCCCAAAAATAACCTTAAAAAATTGCCCGCAGCCAACTCCTGGTAACTACAGGCATGAAACATTTATTTAGCTGTAGTTGAGAAAAATTCCATTAAGGTCACGCTTGACCAAAACGCGCGGGTGTAGGGGTAGTCTAAAATCACCTTGGTATCAGAGCAAGCACTGATTTATTCCCTACACCTTTAGATCCTTACACCCTTTGTTCTTGACGCGATCGCCCCTTGGGCGGCTCCCCTTGGGAGCATCGCCAATAGTGCCAAACAAAACCTGAAAATGCCAATACACCCAAAAAGAACTGGATATCTGCCGAACCAAGACGGTCTGTTCCGTAAAACTCTGACGGAAAAACTGTCGTGTTATACCCAACAAACACGGCAGAAATGAAACCCATCAAAGCCAAACCTAGTAAACTGTAGGAAAGAATTTCTTCACCATTTGCAATTGGGAAAATTCGCCGAACCCAACCAAAAGGTGCCACAACAATGTGCCACGCACCACCCGCAATTAAAATTAAACTTATCCAAATGTGACCACCGATAACATCTTCTAAGTTGTCAACACTTGCCATTCCTAAAAGTGTCCTGGTGCTATCTTTTATGCCAACTAAGTAGCCGAAGATTGTCTTTGGATCAAGAGTAGGATTGGTAATCAGGCGGACATTTCCAATGTTGGTGTCATAAATTCCACCAAAAAACATTGCTTTGAGCACCAGTAGCAATGCACCAAAACCTAGAAAAATCAGATGATGACCTAAGATGAAACCCAATTTCTTGGGATCGTTCCATTCATAATGAAATTTTGCTGCCCGTCCTCCAGCATCCTTCAAGATAGCTGGGGCGCGAAACACATGAAAAAGTCCCCCTGCGCCCAAAACAGCAGATGCGACTAAATGCAACATTCCAATGACAAAGTAAGGATAAGTATCGACAACTTCACCCCCAGCACCTACTCCCCAACCTAAAGTTGCCAAGTGGGGTAACAAAGTGAGTCCCTGCTCATACATTGGTATGCCTGGGATAAACCGTACCACTTCTAATATGGTCGTTGATCCTACCCAAAACATAATCAAGCCTGTGTGAGCCACGTGAGCGCCCAAAAGCAGACCAGATAAGTCAATTAAACGAGCATTGCCAATTAACCAGGGGGAATCTGTGTATGCTGCAAAGGTTTTATCAGTAGAAATTGCCACAATTAAATTCCTTTGTGAACATTCTGAGATTTTGGGAATCTAAATGACTGGTGTCTGACCCAAAAATTACCTGTTGAAGTGAAGTAAGGTGGGCATGGGCAATGCCCACCAGTACTACCAAAATCTTACAATCTATAAAGTTTTACGATTCGCTGCGAACAGTATCACTACCAACAGCATTTAATGCTTTTTCAACTTGTTTGAAGTCAACGCCAATGGCTCGCAGTGCGTGCCACAGATGTCCTTGCAAGAAGAAGAAAGCTAAGAAGAAGTGGGCGTTTGCCAACCAAGCACGAGATGTGTAAGCGCCATTCGCCAACTTGACGCTATCGGCAAAATAGGGTGTTACACCAAACTTGAGTTCTAAAACAGGACCGTAAAATTCCACGGGATAGGCTAAGGTGTTCACTGCACAAAAGTAAGCTGCAACAAATCCTGCTAAGGCAATACCACCCAAAGAGTAGGAAAGAATGGCTTCACCAGAGAAGATTAAAAGCTTCTTCGCCCAAGCAAAAGGCTCTGTGAGGATGTGCCAAATACCTCCACCAATGAGCATAAAACCCACATATATATGACCGCCAACTAAATCTTCTAAGTTGTTAACGCTGGCAAAGTGGGTTTGATAGCCGTAGATAACAAATGGGTTGAGGGTAGGCTCACTCACCAGTCGGACATCATGAATTGTGGAGTCGTAGAGTCCTCCCCAGAACATTGCTTTGCCCACGAGTAGTAAAGCCCCTACTCCCAAGAAAATCAAGTGATGTCCTAAGATAAAGCTGAGTTTTTTGGGATCATCCCATTCAAAGTGAAATTTACGAGCGCGACCAGAGGCGTCTTTCAAGTTCCGAGGACCTTTGAAGGTATGGAAGAGGGCACCTGCACCTAAAACAGCAGATGAGATCAGGTGCAAAACCCCAATCACGAAATAGGGGTAAGTATTCACTACCTGACCACCTTCTCCCACACCAAAGCCTAAAGTCGCTAAGTGGGGCAGCAAAATCAGCCCTTGCTCACCCATCGGTACCGCAGGGTTATATCGAGAGAGTTCAAACCAAGTAAATGCACCCGCCCAGAGAGTTGTTAGTGCAGCTTGCGCCACATGTGCGCCGATAAATAAGCCAGAGAGATTGGCAAAGCGAGCGTTACCAGCCCACCAGTCATATTTGACGTTTCGATTACCGTATGTTTGCATTGCTTTTATCTTGATAAGTTGTTGCTACTAATCATCAATTTTGTTGATTGCCAGTTGGCTTTTGAGTTGAGGAAAGGGTTTCCCGCTCTCGATCGCGACTGGCTCACCACCTAACTGGCGTGAGCCAGTTAGGCTTACCAGGTGCGGCAAAAAGAGAATCAAGCCCTGCTCGTACATGGGTTGTGCAGTATTGAAGCGAGCCAGTTCAAACAAGGTTATCGCTCCTGCCCATAAGACAAATCTTGCCTGCATGAGCACATCCGCAGCTAAAAGTCTTCCTCAGAGGTTGGTTAACCAGGTATTCGCTGACCACCAAGGAATCAACATAGGAGTTTGAACAGCCATGTTAGTCATGACTTTCTCTCCTGAAAAATTGTCAAAACAACTGGAATACGCATCAAGGTTAATGAAGAATAATCTCAATAATCGTTGGGTCTATCGTATCAGACTTCTTGGAAATTATTCTCAAAAATATCTGTGAAATTTTGTAAATTTATAACCTGAGATTCTCATCTTTGTTAACAAAACGACAAATTAGCCCATCACACAACACCCTCAAAAAGCTAGTTTTGAAGGTATTGTGTGATGAAAATAGAGATTTCCAGATGGCTATTTGGGTTCTTGTCCCCAAGATAATTGTAGCCCTCTGTGTTTTAGACTATTAATGAAGGGTATGAGTTGATCTCGCCAAGGAGTGCGATCACCATGAAACACTGTGACAATTTCTAAGTATTTATTTCCGTTAATAGGTAGCATTCGATGCCAGACAGAACTGACAAATTCCAGTTTACTCTTTTTATTTTCGTCTCTACTGGGGTTTCTACCTCCAATGGCTGGAGTATGTTTAAAAGGGTCTTGATGAAATAGTTCAATAGCTTGAGATTGAGCAACGACCTGGCTGTAAATAGCTACTCTTTGAGGATGCCATGCTTCTCGCCATTCTCCGAGAAATATAGGAGAATCTATAGAAAGGTATTGCTGGCAGTTCTTATAAAGTTTTTCAAGAAAATCAGTTAAATTCTGTCTACTATTGATAGGTTCAAAACTTGTACATGTGCCAATCCAGTGACAACCAATAGCAAAGTTATTTTGGTGATAACTCCGGAAAAAATGTTCATGAGATACCCGACGCCAAGTTTTTCCAAAACCACCCATAACATAAGCGAATTGAACAACTTGTTGAAGAAAAAGTTTATTTTTTGGGGCATATATATGCACAATACCTTGTGTGCTATAGGTTGGATTTTTTCCTCCTGAGTTATGGTGAGGTTTGCGTTGTTGCTCCCAAAAAATCTTTACTTCTCCTAAATTATCAGAACTACCAAATAATTCATCTGTTTTTTGTTTCACAAGTTGTTCATCATGACACACTCCTGCGAAAAGACGACTAACATGGCTTCTTAATGAGGCTTTAAAAATATTAGGTCTAAATTCTGATTTTCCCTGTCCTTGAGGTTCGTTACCAAACCAATTTCTAGGTAAATCAACCTTTCCTTTAAGTAATGTCGAACTGACACCAGAACCACTCAAACTTAAATGAATAGTTTCGGGAAAAGTCACAAAGTCTGGTTTTCCAGAAATACCATAACCATTGCTGGTTTTTCCTCCAATTCCTTGCTTTAAGGCTGTTTCCAGCAATTTTTTAACTTCTTGCCAATCAATTTTCCTATCGCTATTGTTATCGTTACTACTAAATTCAAAAACTAAAGTTGGTTCAAACAAACTAATAAAAGTGTTAGCGTTGGTTGTTTCTTGTCTTTCTACTTGCTTTTCTTGTTGAGGATGAGCAATATCTAAAATAGTGTAACAAGTTTCAGATAATCGCTCTCCATTTCGTATAATAGGAAATCGTACTTTCCCTGTCCAATCGCCAATTGGATAAGCACCATTAAATCGTAAACATCCTGGTTTGTCTGGACTTCCGCAGTAGAAAAGTTTGTCTTCATCATTACAAACACGACGAAATAATCCTTTAAGACTACTTCCGGAAATAAAAGGAATTCCCTTTTTTCCAAATGGAGGACGTTGAATACTATCATCTTGTCCACTATTTGTAAAAACTCGATAGGGAAATTTGATTCTTATTCGATAAGTTGAACCGATAATACCTTCTGGTTTAGAAACAAGGGAATGCTGATAAACATTTCCATTTCCTTCTGGATCTATCCATTCTTTTAACCACTCATCTCTGTCTTCAGTTTTAGGAACAAATTGTAATTGACAACGTTCTTCCCATTGTGCGCGGTACATTCTTGGAACTTCCATAAAATCTCCAATTTAAAGTATATTTTTATAGCGTTGTGTCCACCAAACTAGGGAATCACAAAGTTGAGTTAAAACGGCTAAGGCTATTTGTTGCTCTTCACGGGATAATTTCCATAACTCCTCTTTTTTTGGATCGATACTGTTATGTTTGGGGATATCAATATCTGCACATGCTAGAATTTCTACTAGTTTGTCCCAAGTTTCCTTCCAAAAAGCTGCTTTTTGTGGTTCTTTTTCTAAACGTAAACCTTCTCCCCAAAATCTTTCTAGTCCATAAGCAACTGCTGTCCGCATTTTGTGAGATTCTTTGATCGATTCTTGAGTTTGTTTTTTAATCAGTTGTCGAGCAATATCATCTAAGCCATAAAACTGCCATGCCATAATCAATTCTCCTTCTTAGTTAAAGTATTCACCGGTTAAAGTTACTTGACATCGACCAAATCCAATTGATTCTAATCCGCCAAAGTACAATTCTTGCGACCAATTTTTAGGAGTATATTTTGATTGTTCCCATTTACTTTCGTCTAATCCCAATTGCCAATAACCAGAATTGTTTTCTTGTTCTCTAACAGCCACAGGAAAAACTAAAATGCTACTTTCTGGTAAAGCCTCAACGTTAAAAAAGCCTTTGTCATCAGCAATTTTTTCTTCACATTTTAAACGGACTCGACTCTGATGATAGAGTGCCATTTCGTGAATAATTCCTATGTCATTATCATCTACGACTACTAAATTTATCGGCGAATCTTGTAAGCTTTGAGGGGTCGGAATCCACTGTGATAAATTATCAACTTGTTGCAATCTGTCGAGAAAACCTAAATTAAAAAATAGGACACTACGACGGTTTTGTAGTTGGACTTGATAGGGTCTAGGTAAGTTATCGGTAGATGGAGTTTTAGTAATTTTCTGGTAGCGACGTAGTAAGCGAGGACAAGTGACCCAAACAATAGGCTGACCAGGACAAAATACAGGAAGCCAAACCAGAGATGCGTATTCAAATTTGATGAAAGCTTCAGTAGTACTATTGGGATTATTTGGTTTTGCTTCGTGTCCGTAAAAGTGATTAGCTAAATCTTGATTGTGCGATCGCATATCCGCCCTAAACCTACCCCGAATCGAACTCCCAGGTATTATCCCCGTCTTAGTAAACTGGTCGCGGAAAATCAGGTTTAAGTTACCTGTTTCTTCCCCCGCACTCGCTCCAACGTGCAGAGGTGCTAAAGTTTCAATAATCCCGTATGCTTTTTGGTACATTTATATAACTCCAAATTCACTCATTAGTTAATTGCACTTGGTAAAGGTAGTGCTAACCCACATCCCCAGCGTTTGAAAGAGGGACCTTCTTTAGGGAACCAGCTATCATCCCACTCTTGCCAAGATTTTTTTATTGGTTCTTTCAACACGTAAACAGTACCTGCAGGAACAGCATAACGTCCGCGAGACAAGAGTTTAGGCGGTTGAGAGTGCTGTATTTTGTCAGAATTCTCTTGCTGTTCTTCTTGCAACTGTTGATTCTCACGATTTCCCAAACGGTGACGCAAGGGTATAGGACGTTCTGTGATTAAACCTTCTAGTGACCAAACTTTTCTCTCGTTGCTTTCTGGATTTTCTTGTTCGTATTTTTGCTTATTACCTTTTTCCAAATAAACAGGTTCTCGTTTAGATAAGCGATTGGAACCCCAAACTGCAGGTGTAATTAATGCAAAACTGCGTCCCACATGTTGGTTGAGTAAATCTTGGACAGTATCGGACAAGTCAAGACAACGAACATCCACCATGTGTCCCTCTCCTCCAAAGCGATACCAATCATCTTTGAGTTTGGTATTGGAAAGGTATACTAAACAAGCATCAGGATTTAGTTGCACGGCATTTTCTAAAAACAAACTACCGCGTTCTAAATCTTGATCAACTCTGCGTTCATCTTCTTTGAGTCGGGGGTGTAGGTGGGGAGTATATTCCCAAGGAGAAAACTCAACCGCAATTTCCACAGGTGGACTAGGTAAACCAAATTGAATTAATTTCCAATCTTGAATTGCAACCCAACTTCCCTTGTCAAACTTACCAGATACACAGGGCAGCCAAGAACCTAAACTTTCTTCGTTATCGTTTTGTTCTTGACTTTTGTGCCATTTTAGTTGTTGTGTCACTGTACCATTTTTGACCAATCGATTGAAAGGAGGACGTTTGGTCATGCGGCTTTTTATCAAGCAATTGAAAGGAGTAGGAACGTAAAAGTTCTGTGGATTTTCACTCCAAGCCCAAAATGGACCTGCGAGTTGTAAATTCTTGAGGTATTTTTCATCGCCTTTATAGTATGCTGCAAATAATCCGGATAAAGCCGCAGCACTAGGGGGAAAACTACTTCCTGAACGTCCGACTAAGTTTTCTGGTGATAGGAATTTCCCAGCACTACCGTAGAGAAAACCTAAAGGTTCGATGACTATCAAATATTTGAATGCAGGACGAGAAGAATTGTTTGATGATGTAGAGTCTTTTTCTACTGTTTCGATTCCTGACATAGGTGAAATCCCACTTTGGCAAGGTTAATAATCCAGTCGTTTATAGCTTTGTTGACTTTGGTCTGATTTAACTCACCAGTCTCGGTATTATTTGTGGTGTAAGGAAGGCGATCGCCTAAAATTCCCGTTTTGATGAGTTTCTTATCTGCATCGTACTTATTCCACCACTTCTCTGGTTTCAGTTTGTCTGTCTGGGTGGGAAAATATATCTCGAACAAACCCGAAGCAATATCTATACTGTTATCGTCACCCTTATCGTCAAAGGCGTGACGTGATTCCAGAACTGCGACATCGTTATATATATGCGTCCAGTTTGGTTTCTCTTGATTGTCTTCTCTATCCCGATAACTCGACAACAAACCCGCTTCTAAAAGCCACCAAGGACACACCCATTCTAAGTGATTACCGTTATTAAACAAAACCCGAAAAGCAATCCGATCTCTTCCATTGCTTTTCGCTGATTTTTCAGCTAAACGACAATGTTGGAGGACATCGCGTTGTGGAATATCGGGACCAGCCCAGACAAAACCAACGCTGACAGTAATTTTCTTTTTTTCCTCTGACTCAACTTTGCCCTCATTCCAAGTATCAGTTTTAAATCTAGAGAAAAAATTCACACAATCGACTGCATATTTTCTGTTATAAAATACACCTAAAAAATCATCACCCCCTGCGTAAACAACACGCCAGTTCGCAATTGTTTTACTTTCGGGTAACTTTTTAAAGTCATCACCCCATTTCCTCATTTCCGTACTAAACTTTGTAATTTCCTCCGCTTCTGTATCTTTATTTGCAAAACTTTTCAGGTATTCAGCAGCTTTATCACCATCTCCTTGAAACCAACCAGTCCAAAATTTTTCTTGCTGTGTTTGTTCACCAGTGCGCTTGTTCTTGTTAAGTCGGCTTAAGTCGGTAAAGCTAGTGGGTTTTAGGTCTTCTGATAGCCGTTTTATTTGCTGAGAAAGGCTTTTAAAAATTACCCCATTATTTCCAAAAAACTGTTTGAGTCGTTCAGTTAATCTGTCAGTAATTTCTTTATGAGTAATCAGTCGCTTGATTAATTCTGGAACACTCAATTCTTCATCTGGATCGATAAAAGATTCCCCGTACTCTTTGCTACGTTCGCTGATTTTCTCGTCAGGAACTTTTAAGCCAACTGACTTTATGAACGATTCTCCTAGTTTCTCACTAAGTGCTTCGTAGAAGGCTGTGATCTCTTTTTTTTCTTGTTGGTAATTGTATTGACGAGGGTCGGAATTTTTACCGAGTCTGGGGTAGGCGATCGCATCCGCACCAGAAAGTGTAGAACTCTCACCCTGCCAGTTTATCCCAGTCCAATCACGCCAATATTTTTTATTATTTAAGCGCTGACGAACATCGCTAATGCTTTCATTAGGTTTTCCTTGAACCCAGAAAAATTCCCATGCATATTTTGTCCACAAACTCCAACTTCTTTTCCAAGATGTATATTCCCATTCACCCTTAACATTCTCCTTAACCCACTTACGACAAGTTTCTGTGACACATTCCCAAGCGGTATCAAAGGCTGATTTTGCATCCTCTTCTGGGAAATTGCCTTCAATAATAATCTGGTTGGGCATTCCTTGGGTCATATTTGGTAAAGCTGGAGAAATAACTCTACAGCCTTTACTTTCGGCAGCATTACAAATCATCCAAGATAAATAAGACAGCAGATAGGAACTCCCATATAAATCTCGCAACTTCCGCGATTTCTCGATAAATCCCTGCACAGGGGCAAAGGTAATGACTGTGTAAATTTTGTGAGTCATATTCAATAAAAAATAGCTGCCTTTTCCTTACTGAATTCTAATCATGGTAAATTTTGTCATACTGAATTTGTCAAGTCTGCAAATCTTCTTGTCTTGTCAAACAAGCTCAAAGCAAATATTCTAGCAAAGACAAAAAAAACGTACCAGTAAATACCCATATCTGATAAAGTTTTTTATAACACAGTTATGGATACGCTACCTTAAGGATTCTTTCCGATATGACGATGTAAACTTTAACAAACCTTAACATTTAGTCAAATGAATCAAGACATCAGCCAGTGCTTTTATCATTGGACGAGTAGATAAATCCTCTGCGCGTTCTAACCGATGAACGCTACCCGTCAGTAATGGTGCTGTTTCTAGCAGTTCGTTGGTGTTTTGCTTCCAGTCGTCAGCGAGAATAACCTCGTCTTCAGTTGCATCTAACTGGCTGTGAATCTTTGCAACGATTTTGAGATTTAATTTTTGACAAAATTCTTCCCACTCTGCAAACTTGGTTGTATCACCTGCAAGGATAACTGCGTGGGATGCTGGCTGCATGATTGTCTCATTTTCTGGGGTGATTTTCCCACCAACATCAACAATGTTAATTAACTGGTTAGCATTTTTGACCCATTGAGCGGCTTCTTGTGCAAATTCTGGGGTAACATTAGATCTCTGACAGTATTTGTTATCGGTCGCTAATTCCTGATTTTGTTCGTAAGTTTTTTGATACCATGAGCCTTCTCCATCGGGACAAGCGGTAATAACATAGGGATAAGGTGCGCCCAATGTACCTAAAATTGACTGTTTTAAACCTTCGCGTAAACAGGATTTGCCTGATTGTGGTGGTCCGCACAAGACTACTTTGATAGGTGATCGCTCGTTTTGGGATTCTTTTGTTTCAACCAAATCTCCCACTTTAAATTCTGGGGAACCGTGTGCAGAAGTGACTATATAGGTTTTGTATCTGATAGCACCTGTTGGTGTACCTATTTTACTACCTAGTTTCGGATCGAGGACGGCAACTATTTCATATAAATGCACGAGTTTGTGAGAGAGAACATAGGCAACGGGGACAGATTGCGCACCGTCAATTAAAATACGTTTGCCTCCAGTAATTTGTCCGGAATCAATCATTTGGTTTAAGACTTCTAGGGCATCTTTAATGATGCGATCGCCCTGTGCAGGTAAAGTCCGATTAAACCCTACTCGCAATACCTCACCTTCTAGCGTCATTTGGTAGCTGTACATATTATTCTGCATTGACCGTGTTCCTTTAGCAACAGCTTTAACAGTTATCAGTTATCAGTTATCAGTTACCAGTTATCACTGTTTACTGTTCACTGTTCACTGTTCACTGATTTAATATGGCATGGGAGTGGAATAGGCGTTTTCCACTTTGGTTGTCCCCCTTCTCCTTAATAAGGAGAGGGGTCAATACGGTTCGGTTAACGTTTTAAGATTTTGAAGATCCCCCCAACCCCTTAAAAAGGGGGGCTTATAACCCTCTTTTACCCCCTTTTTAAGGGGGTCGCCGCAGGCGGGGGGATCTTAACCGAACCGTATTGGGAGAGGGGTGCCCGTAAGGGCGGGGGTGAGGTGTAAGTCATGAATACAACACGCGTAACCACCTTCTACTTAAGAACAAAAGTAACAATCATCAGTCCGGAAATATTTAGTATTCGTTTTGCGCCAATCACTACCAGGAAACTCATAAATCCAGTCAATCCCGGAATCTACATTTAAAAAACCACTCACCATCCCGTGAATCACACCAACACCCGTACTTGCACAGATACTGTTTAGCCAAAAAACCGCTGGATCATTCACACCCTCTAAATAACCCGCACCCGCAGCCATTTGATGAATATCAGAAGGTGCAGACTCTAAAGCCGCCAGTTGCAGATTGATAATATTACCGCACATCAAACACCAACCACCTCCCAGAGGAGGAACAGTCACTCTGCAATACATTCGTGGTGTTTTGTCTGGTTTCACATCAATATGAGTACCCAGACATACCAAAGGACGCATATATTTCAACGCCAATTCTTGAGCAGTTTTTCGAGAAAGATGATTGTCTGTTGCAACCACAATTAAATCGCAAGTTGCTATTTCTGGTTTCGCTAATTCACTTTCAATTGAGGTTGGTATTGTTTTAACACAAGAACCTTCACGGTAAATTCTTTTGATAAGATGCTTGACATAATGCACTTTATGCCATTGTTGTTCTACCATTTCTTGTGTAGCACCAGGCATTCGGTTGAGATTCACTGTTTCTAATTTATCGGGGTCGATTAATACCCAATTTTTCACACCCAAACGCCCTAATAATTCTGCAAAAATTGAACCAATACCGCCACAACCAATTAATGCTACTTTAAGCTGATTCAATTGCTTTTGATTCGCTTCTCCAAAGATTTGTTGACGGGCAAACATTAAATCTGTATTATCCATTATCTCTCTATTTTCCGAGATATGAAACAAGGAATGACATAATTTCACACTCTCAAACTTTTTTCCTTTTCTATCCCAAATCCTGAATTGACAAGATTGTAAATCCTCGTCAAATACACCCGAAATCAAGCGAGGTTTTTTAGGAAAATCAGAAGTAAGAAACCGTGCATATTCCGACTCATAGCGGTCATCAATACAGGAAAAATCAGGGATGTCTTGACCTGCATGAGTATGAATGTGAATGACATCTAAACCTTCTTGAAGATGATTTTCTAGTAAATATGAATGAAAGTGCTGTTTTAATACCAATCCATTCATCGATTGATGTTCGTAGCAGTCAGAAGAAGGAACAACCCAAGTTTTCGGAATATAGCGGATTTTGTTTTTGAAAACTTGATGACGCTGACAAAAGAAAAAACCAATGACTTCTTCGTTAAACATGCGAGACTTGAGCATAGAATCACGAAATTCAGACCACATTTTTGGTGGTATATGCAGAGAAACTTCAGCAGATGTTTTCATATTTTTGAATTTTGTAAGCCCAAAGGCATATTTTGAATTCGAGCATATGGCGGTTTTCTGTAAGGTGGGCATTGCTCACGAATCTTTCAAGTGTTGATCATGTAGACTTTTTTGAGCAATGCCCACCCTACGATTTGTGGTCTATTCATATGAAAACCGCTGTAAGCAAGGGTCAATCTTCACTATTAATCGCGTGACGTGCTGTGACAAACAAAGTCGCAAGATTATGACCTTTTTCAGGATTATGACTAGGTCTCCAAGAATTCGACCATACATCCTGATTAAATCCTCCTCCTAATCCCACACAATACCAATACCATCCTTGTTCACTTAAAAACGGCGCACCATAATAACTCTGTCTGGTAAAGTGATGATCTCCCTCTCCCACCGAATTCCACGGATAATTTAGATAACAACCAATAGGAGGAAGTCGTGGATAATCTGATGGTAATAAAAACAAAATATCTGTGTTAGAAACAGTGAACTTTTTTGAAGATAAAGGCATTCCTTTGATAAGAACAGCCGTATATTTGATGTCGCCAACTGTTTTGCTACCAACAATGACTTTTTTGGCGACTTTTTCTAACAGCTTGAGTTCTTCTATGATTCTCGTACTCGGCTGAAAACCCGATTTATCTTGGCTAATTGTAACTGTCATACTTCACCTTTCAAATAGTCATCAGTTATGAGTCATCATTTTTTTTGATAACTGTTCACTGTTCACTGTTCACTGTTCACTGTTCACTGCATTGCCCTTTCACAATTTTGGGCACAGTCCAAACCTTTGAACCTTCTTTGAGTGCTTCGTTATTTTTTAGAGGACGAGTACCACTAAAACCCTCTTCCATCACATCATCCTGACCAATTTCTGGCAGTTTTTTTCTTAGCTCTTCTACAGTTGTACCTTCTGGTAAATCAACCAGTTTGCCATTAATAATTGCTCTCATTCAATTTCCTCAATGTCTTTTCACGAATTTGATTGATTGGTAGAGATATAACCGTCGCTTCGCTCCAATTCAAAAATCAAATAGGATTTCTATAGAAGCGAAGAGGTTATGCAATACGGTTCGGTTAAGGAGGTTATCTCAAAGGAGATCCCCCCAACCCACGCCAGGTGCTACAAGTCGGCAGAGCCGCCCAACGCACTGGCTCCCCTTAAAAAGGGGGGCTATGTTACCCATTTACCCCCTTTTTAAGGGGGTCGCCGCAGGCGGGGGGATCTTATCCGAACCGTATTGAGAGGTTATGTGTCAAGTTTCTACATGAGTCAATGTTTTTTATCCCTAATATAATGTTGTTGACTTGAAGCAAAATCTAACTCTGTAGATTCTGTATGTTGTTGAGACTGATGGTTGTTATATTCAGGTAGATGATTTGTGCTAAACATAAACGACAAGCCTACCAAACCGACAACACTGCTAATCTTGATAAATAGCAACTGTTTAGTTTGCTTTGATGTCATCTCCTCAAAAAAGCCAATTCTTTTATCAAGATTTTGTAAATAGAATTTAGCACTATTTACCTCCTGATTTACCTTTTGCAAATATTGTATGTAGTCTTGTCTGCTAAGATCAGTCACTTGAGATTCTAAAAACTCACAACGTCGAATTATTGTTTCAGTCTTTTGTGTCAGTTCCTCTAACTGACTTTGTTCTTGATTAATTAACTTGCCATTCACTGTGTTCATAAATAAGTCCTTTGTTTTTACACTTATCAGTTTCATCATTTGGTAACGCTTCCTCCACGATATGTCCTTGCTAACTAAACCACGAGCACGCTCAAATTCATTAATCAAAAACATTAGAACTACCTATCCTGTAAAAATTTTGGTTAGTATCATGCTGGTCAAATTTATCAAATACCTCAGTTAAATCGACCACACTATTAGCGGAATTTTTTAACTCACTTCCTAGAGATTGTTCGACTGAAGCAACCTCAACTCGCATTCCCCTTCTTCTGAGTTTTTCTGCTAAATAAGCAAAATCAGAATCTCCTGTCACCAAAACAACAATATCTGGTTTAACTTCTAAAGCCAATTCAATGGCATCCATCGCCATCACAACATCAACATTATTCTCGTATTCATCTCCCTTAGATTTACCTTCTTTAGTCACAATTAAGAAACCATTACTTCTTGCCCAGTAGATAAATTTTTCTTTGCTTTTGCGCTGTTCCTCAAACCTTTCTTTTGCAGGAGGTAAACCAAGATAAATCACCATATCTATTAGTTCTCTCCCCTCTTTTGGATCTGCTAAATATTCCCGCACTTTATGCCAGTTGATTTTGCGATTAAAATTTTGTGCTGCCATAAAGGTGTTATCGCCATCCGCAAGAATCATGACTCGACGAACATTTCCCATACACTCTCACCATTTCTTTTGGGTTTGTGTTTTCTTATTTATGATTAAAACTCATGGGTGGAAAGTGCTATTTCCTCTTTCCTCAGATTCCCGACAACTTCGCCAAAGTTGTCGGGAATCTTGTCTTGTTCGTATGCCCCGCATGGGAATGCCTAAAAGGACGCTTAGTTCGCGTGCAAAAAACCCGGTTTCTTCAAGAAACCGGGTTTCTGTCCGGGTGCTTAAGTGTTATGCGTAACTAATATCAAATTATTTGCTAAAGCGATCGCCGCAATTTGTAAATCATATATTTATTAAGCGAATGCAAACATTTGAATCGAGAAGATAGGTCAAAACAATGGCTCTCTGGTTTCAAATTCTCCTTGTTCTGGTCTTTGTAGCGGTTCTCCCACCCAACCGCCGATGACTTCTTCAAAAAAACCAGGCATCCAGCCCTGTTGTTGTGGTGTAACTTTTTGAATTGTTACCGTAACTTCGATTTCTGTATCTGCCAATTCTACTGGAATATCAAGATGTAATACTCTATCAGAGCCTACACGCGAACGTATTTTGATACTTTTCATAACACTTTATCTTTTTGAGAGTCAGAGGAAGCAAAGATGCTCGTCAAATCGTTGCAGTTACGATGCTTGGCTTGGCTTACTGCGTTCAATCTCATTGCAAATGTCCGCAACCGTCATATTTCCAAACAGTTGCTCTTTCACCTTCAGATAATCGACAGGCTGCGACATTGTTTCTCGAATGAAGAACGCAGCCTTCCCAATTCCCAAACGTTCAACCAACGCTTGAATCGCTTCACACCTAATTTCATCATTCTTAGGCACAGATATTGCTTGAGTCATAGTTCTTTAAGGCTCCTGATTTTCTGATTTAATTAAAGCCACAGCCAACTCAGTCGGAGTTTTCATCGCAACTGTGCCGCTATACTTCTTAATGATTCTGTCATCACAAGTAACGAAACAGTCTGCCCCTACTACTTCCGCACAGGCAAGATGTAGCGCGTCTACCCCTTTGATTCTATCGCGAGCCTCTATGTCCTGGGCTGCTGTTGTTACGGCGTTGGAGATTTCCTGAAAGTACTTTGCTTTCTGAAGAACTTTCCGGACAAAGGTTTGACGCTCACTGTAAGGATTTCTATCTGTCTCAAACACTAAAGCGTCTGAAGAAATCAGTTCCACTGATTCATACTCAATCAACAGAAAAATCAGCTGCATTGAGGTTGCTTCTAGATAGATTCGTGCTTGAGACTGATCATCAAAAATCCGGTTGAGAACACTAGTGTCTAAATATATTTTCAAAAATTTACCTATCAATTAAATATAACGATTATGGCTTTAGATTATAAGCCAATACGGTTCAGTTAGAGCCAAAAACCTTAAACCGCGTAGGTTGGGGAGCCAGCACTGCAGGAGGGTTTCCCTCCGTAGGTGTCTGGCGTTTGAGGAACGAAACCCAACATTTTTAACCCAATCGGTAGGGGGTGCATCGTAAGAATGTTCAAGTTTTATGACGAGAGTTTCCAACTAATCCGATTTAACCCAATCGGTAGGGTCAACTTTAGAATTTTCGGCTCCAGACTTATCAAGTGTTTCCAACTAATCCGATTTAACCCAATCGGTAGGGGGACGCCAAACCAATGTTAAAAGTGGGTGTATCATAAAGTTTCCAACTAATCCGATTTAACCCAATCGGTAGGGTTGCTTTGTCGTTTACTAGTTCTCTCAGGGTTTCTCTCGTTTCCAACTAATCCGATTTAACCCAATCGGTAGGGTCTATAATTACTACATGTTTCCAATAGACAACGAAGGTTTCCAACTAATCCGATTTAACCCAATCGGTAGGGAGGGTCTTGAACAATGGCAACGAGAAGATAAAGATATGAAAGTTTCCAACTAATCCGATTTAACCCAATCGGTAGGGCTTGCGCCTAAAAATGATGACACCAGCTTGTTTCTGTTTCCAACTAATCCGATTTAACCCAATCGGTAGGGCATATATTCAAGGTTGGCAAGACGGAACTGTTACATTAAGTTTCCAACTAATCCGATTTAACCCAATCGGTAGGGTTTTGCTATACTGTCAATACCATCTTGGAAAAAGAATGTTTCCAACTAATCCGATTTAACCCAATCGGTAGGGTTTTCTCTTCTTTATATACGAAAGGGAAAGAAAGTTAACGTTTCCAACTAATCCGATTTAACCCAATCGGTAGGGTAAGTTTAGGCATGAATTTTCGTAAAAGTAGTATTTTTGTTTCCAACTAATCCGATTTAACCCAATCGGTAGGGTTTTTCTTTAGTTTGTAGTAGTAAAACTACTTTAGGTTTCCAACTAATCCGATTTAACCCAATCGGTAGGGTTTTCGGTTCTGAAGTTTTAGAAAATGGTTCAAAAGTTTCCAACTAATCCGATTTAACCCAATCGGTAGGGTGAAAGCAAGCAACAAAAACATCGTTATTAATGGCGTTTCCAACTAATCCGATTTAACCCAATCGGTAGGGAAAACTGTCTATACGAGGTAAACATGAAAACCCGTGTTTCCAACTAATCCGATTTAACCCAATCGGTAGGGCTTTTGGTTTGCTGGCCGCTGGTTTGGTGCTTTCTCCTACCATTGTTTCCAACTAATCCGATTTAACCCAATCGGTAGGGGAAACCGGGACATCCTGGGATATCACGGTGTTTCCAACTAATCCGATTTAACCCAATCGGTAGGGCATTGGCTTCTCCAGCTTGGATGCCGTCTTACAAGTTTCCAACTAATCCGATTTAACCCAATCGGTAGGGGTTACATTCTGCAACTGCCGGAACTATCAATGACCCGTTTCCAACTAATCCGATTTAACCCAATCGGTAGGGTTAAAGATTTTACCCCTACCAGTGAGGGTATAGAAGGTTTCCAACTAATCCGATTTAACCCAATCGGTAGGGAATAGAGAGCTGCGTTCGCCAGGATATTACCCTTGGGTTTCCAACTAATCCGATTTAACCCAATCGGTAGGGAGTTCGTCTAGCAGCCCTTACCCAGTGAGGGTTTCAGCCGCCAAATCGACGCACCTCTGAAAAGATCATATATTTTTTGCAAAATAGAAGCAAAACACATACCTCAAATCCTTATCCAGCAAGCAATCGACGCACCTTGACGAAAAATATAGGGTTTCGGCGATTCTCCGAGGTGCGTCGATACACCATCTAAAAATCACCCCTAATCTTCCTAAAACCTAGATAACATAATACTTTGGCGGTGGTTGGGGAGACTCACCACCAATTGTTAACACTCTGGAAACCGCTTCCTGCGATATCCAGTAAAACCGCACATTATCCTCCACTGGTTTCACTAACTTTTTCACCTTTTCATGAAGTTCTCGCATTTCCTCCAAACTTAGAAAACATTCAAACACAGAAAGTTGGACTCTTCGCCCATATCCCTCTAGGAAATTAGATAACTTCGTGCGTCTTTTGTCCTCAGGAATATCATATACAATAAGCACCAGCATGCAACAATTAAATAATATAAATTCATGAAAATACAAGTTTTTTAGGATAATTCAAAACAAAGCAAGCATATTAAATGTGTAAGTTATATCGAACTTAGATGATTACTTGTGTGTGGCGATCGCCACACACAAACATGTTTTTATAAATTAGGATACTCCCAATTCAAAATCTCAGAATCTTAAACTGCTCTTAAAAAAGGTTCATAGGGAACCCCCGACAACAAACACCGTTTATATCGTCTTACTTGTAATTGAATCGCATGGCGATAGGTTGTTTGAGATTGCAAATCTGGATGAGAAACTTCTTCATTCATGCGGGTTTCAAATTGTTTAAGAAAGACTCGTCTTGCTGATTGATTTAAATAGACTCCTCCTGTGCTAGAAACTATGTCAAAATCTTGTGGGTTGAGTAAAGATTTATTAATAATCTTTAAAACAAAGCTATCAACAACAACAGACCTCATTTCCTCCATTAAATCAAACGCTAAATAAGGTTTTTGTTTCTCCCCATAATGAAAATTTCCTAAATAAGGAGAAAGTCCCTCAGCGACAAGAAAACTTAGAACATTGTTAAACAATAGCGTGTAACCAAAACTCAATAAAGAATTGACTGGATCAGTGGGAGGTTGACGGTTACGCAGAGAAAATTCAAACTTAGAATTAGTAATTAATTGACCAAAAGCCGGAAAATATCTCGCAGCAGCTATTCCTTCATAACCGCGTAACGTATCTAAATTATCTACTAAATCCAGCGAGTCGATATCTTGACTGATTCCAAAAATAGCTTTTTCCACTTCTGTGACTTTGCGCTTGCGATTCAATCGCAATAATAGCTGCTTAGAATTCATCAATTTACCGAAAACGATCGCTCTCGACACCTGAAATTGAAAATAATCATCTTGGCGTCTTTCAATCTGGATTAATTGATTATCTAAATTCGTTGACTCTTCACTCCATAAATGACCGTGATATTGACCACTTTGACTGAGAAACAAGACAGGAATTTGTTCTTGTAAACAAGCTTGAATCACCGGAGTGGACAGTTGAATATTGCCAAAAACGAGAATTTGCTGCACTTCTCGAATCGGGACTTCAAGTTTTGGTTTTTCAGAAACATGAATGATAAAGCGTTGGTAATCTTTATAAATATTTGTGCCTTGTTCGATCAGATAAATAGCTGCCATTTCTCGATGCCAAATATTTTTTTGAAAAGGACTGTTATCCTCTTCAGTTTGAAGAGGTGATTCTGTCTCTATTTCTGCGAAGAAGGGTTGATGTAGAGTCGCAACATTTTTTAAATACGCGATATCCTCGTTCCCAGGCTCAAGGTTAGAAATAACTTCAGAGATGTATTGCTTCTCGTCACCTGGAGGTAAAACCTCCCACACTGCATTCCCATCCTCTGGATGGGAACGAGGGGAAGGATGGGAACGAGGTGAAGTCCACGTAGGCGGACTTGGTTTGTGTAGCAGCGAATTCCATTCGCCAGATGTTTCTACAATATCTTCCTTACCTTCCTTGCTTGCGTCCCCAGATTTGGGACTTTTTTTTTACTGCTATTTTGAGATTGATTTTGTTTTTCTATAGCAGATTTCAACTTCTCCTCATTAACATTAACGGGGAAAATTGCATTCTCCAAAAAACCATGACCTAAAAACCGAAACCCACGCCCAAAATTAGTAATTTGGGTTTTCTCAGCATTCATCGTCAATCCCATCGAATTCAACAGATTGATAATTTCTGACTTCGCTGACAAAATTCGCTCTTGAGTACGCGATAAAACCAAAAAATCATCTGCATAACGCACGAGTTTTAAATCAGTTGCGCTCACGCATTCATCAAATTCATGTAGATAAATATTCGCCAACATCGGAGAAATCACAGCACCTTGAGGAATACCTTTTTGCGGTAAGACTAACCCCTCTGCAGTGAACACCCCAACTGATATCCAAGACTTAATCAAACATAAAATTCCCGGATTATCTATATATAATCTGACTTCTTTTAATAACCTGTGATGGTCGATATTATCAAAAAATCTGGTTATATCCGCATCCAACACCCAATGATATCCCATATCTCGCCAATCAGCGATTTTTTCTACCGCATTAAGATAAGATAAATTGGGACGATAAGCAAAACTAGCAGGCGAAAATTTATCCTCCATTAACGGATACAGTATATTCAACAAAGCCTGCTGCACAATTCTGTCCCGTACAGTTGGTATTTTTAACTCTCTTTGAGTGCCATTTCTTTTGGGAATAATCACCTGCTTGCAAGGACAAGGTTGATAAGTACTATTAGCAACAGCATTTAGTAATTGATAAATATTTACAATTTGATTGCGAGCAAAACTATCAATCGTTTCTCCATCTACTCCTGCACATCCGCGATTTTCTGCTACCTTTTGCCAAGCATTTTGAAAATTCTTAATATCAAGAAATCTGCTAGCAATATCAATCATCTTTCACCTTCTCAAATTCACGAACAATACGATTTAATTCCTCTACCAACCAGGAACGATCATCACTTTCTAAAAACACTGCCAGCAAAGTACGGTAATACCATAAAGTTCCATCTTTACCACCCTTGAACTTTTGCCAGGTTGCTTCTCCTTCTTGATGTAAATCATTCAAAATAGAACGAGCATTATGCAATTTATCCGCTAGGGCTACCCTACGAATCGAAGCTGAAGCATGACGCAATTTTTCAATATATTGCTGTTTGCGTTCTTGCCAAGGTGGCTTTGGTATCGTATCTGAATCAGTGCAACCGTCAACTATTTCACAGACTCTTTCACCAAACATATTTAAAATGACTTGGCGGGTAGCTTCGCCTCCTTGATCTTCGATCGCATCATGTAATAATCCTGCGATCGCCTCATCTTCGTCGCCACCATCTTCTAATACCAGCGCCGCCACACTTAATAGATGACTAATATAAGGTACATTACCTACTCCTTTTCTAGTTTGTTTAGCGTGAAGTCTGGTAGCGTAAACCAAAGCTTGTTCAAAACGATGAGTTAATTTTGATGTTTCTGTTGGGTTTGAGTTCATGGTATGATTTCCCTGATAATTTACATATCTTGTTATTTATAAAGTCTGTAAGTCGCTTCCATATCTCTTGTCATGCGATCGCGAAAATGCCAAGGTAAGATAACCTCCACATTTGGTCCCCAAGCCCGCAGACGCATCACGATGTTATTATCATTAACACGATAATCGACTTTGCAATAAATATCTTTTTCCGAACGAGATTGTAAGGTTGAAACCAGATATTTTTGTTCTACTGATGCTAAAGGAGTGTAAACCTTCACTAATTTTTCAACCTGTTGGAGAGAGATTTGTGTAAACATTTCCTCGCGTTCCGTTCCTTTAATGTTATTTCCATAAAAATACTGGTCAAATTTCAAAACTAATAACTCCTGTGGTTGATAGATATCAAAACCCCAAGCGGCTGACATTTTTTCTTTAATATCGTCAGGATTCGGTGGAAATTTACCCTGACATTTATTTATAAAGTGTTTGGGAATATTTGCATCATCTACATTTTTTGGCAATTCATCTAATTCGAGAATTCGGTCAAGACGATAATCATACCAATCTATTTTGCTCCAACTATTATCCTCATCTTGCTTAGGAGTTTGACCGTAAGCAAATAGATAAGGTGCGCGTTGATAGTAGTAAATACAAACCGGATAAACAATACAATCAACTGTATCATGATAGAGTTTAGCACTTTGATAAGTTAACTTCACCAACGGTATCTTCTCTTGTGCCCAAAGATTTTTCAACTGCTTTTGCAGCAACTCAATGCGCTCATATAGCCGGGAATGAACGATGTATTCTGCATGAATAAAAAATCGCTGAATACCATTAATGGGTTGAGAAAATGAATTATTGAAAGCAGACAATTCTTCATTGGTAAACTGTTCTGAAGGAATTTCTTTCTCTTCCAGACGTGCTAAGAAAAAATCTGGAAAATTATCTACTTTCAAGTATGTAATTTGATTGACTTCTGCTTGACTCTGTGGTTTTTTTAACCATCCCAGATTGACTAATGACTGAAAGTCATATTCTTTCAAATTTCGACTAGTGACAGCAAATAAACGCCCATCCGACAACGATTTAGAAAATTTCTGAGATTTTTTGCCATTGCTAGTCGTCACTGATGCGTTATCTTGTTGACTATTTATCAGGGAATTAGTAATTATCCCCGTCAACAGCAAACTTTCTAATTCATCAAATTGAATACAATAATATTTTTGAAATGACTGAGACCATTTCTTTTTATCAATAGTTAAACTGGATGCAAACAACCACTCAGTTAATTTTGTAGCGCAGCGACATTCTTGATGATGTAAAATTGGAGCCTTGTCGCGTGAATGTTGCTTGGTCGCATCCAGAAAAAACAAATCGCGCCATTGAAGAAAAGTAAATTCTTCTTGTAATTCTAATTTAATTTCATCACCGTCATCTCCATAGATAGAACGTAAAATAACCCATAATCTTACCGCTTTCCCTAAGTTTTGTTTTAAGGAACCCGGCGTTAACAACTTTAAGACTTCTACACTGGGAGGATAGTTAAAAACTTCTCTCTTCATAATGCGTCCTGCTGCTTGTGGAGTATGTTTCCAGATTAACAGCAGGTGGAAAATGCTATTTCCATCTTTTAAGAAATACAGGGAACAGGGAATATAGCGCTTCTCGATGGCGTGCAATACGCGGCTGTAGAGACGTAGCATGCTACGTCTCTACATTATGCCTGGCTAATCCGATTTAACCCAATCGGTAGGGTACCTTGATTTTTTCTTGCGCCAAAAAGCAGACGTAGCGTTTCCAACTAATCCGATTTAACCCAATCGGTAGGGACTATACCCTATTTATGCTTCTGGATTAAATATATTCCAGTTTCCAACTAATCCGATTTAACCCAATCGGTAGGGGGTTACAGTTGGATGAACAAGAAGGGTATACCAGTTGTTTCCAACTAATCCGATTTAACCCAATCGGTAGGGGTTCTGGTTTATTGTTTAGGAAATAAGGAGAATCGTTCAGTGTTTCCAACTAATCCGATTTAACCCAATCGGTAGGGGTGGTATTCAAGCTAAACACAAAGACAGGAATGTTATGTCACGTTTCCAACTAATCCGATTTAACCCAATCGGTAGGGTTTAATGCGCAATGCGCAGCAAATGTAGGACTGCAGAGTTTCCAACTAATCCGATTTAACCCAATCGGTAGGGCGTTATAACAACGTCACATCGGCTAAAGTATCAGGTTTCCAACTAATCCGATTTAACCCAATCGGTAGGGGCATAGCTATCGTACTGGAGATGTTGTCTTCAGTTTCCAACTAATCCGATTTAACCCAATCGGTAGGGACTCCTTCAGAAGAGTTTTACGTTTTTCCCAAATGGCCGTTTCCAACTAATCCGATTTAACCCAATCGGTAGGGTTTGAATTTCAGAATCAGCTCGAAAAAGTGCTGTGGTTTCCAACTAATCCGATTTAACCCAATCGGTAGGGCAGAATTGAAGTCATAGGCTCTAGAAGCCGATGGTTTCCAACTAATCCGATTTAACCCAATCGGTAGGGGCAAACGCAAAAGTTACAGTTAAAGACCGTAGAACAGGGTTTCCAACTAATCCGATTTAACCCAATCGGTAGGGCATCATCAGTTCCAAAAGAAAAAGTGGAGGTGATAAATATTAGTTTCCAACTAATCCGATTTAACCCAATCGGTAGGGTGGGAGTATTTAGGTTGATTTTGGGCGCATACTTCGTTTCCAACTAATCCGATTTAACCCAATCGGTAGGGAGTTCGTCCAGCAGCCTTTACCCAGTAAGAGTTTCAGCCGCCAAATCGACACCACTCTAAAAAACATTATACCAGTTGTGCAAAATTGAGCAACACACATACCTCAAACCCTTGCCCTACAAGCAATCGACACCACTCAACGAAAAATATAGGGTTTCAGCGATTTGGCGAGTGGTGTCGATGCAGATCTAAAAATTACCCCTAATCTTCCCCAAACCTAGATAACATAATACTTTGGCGGTGGTTGGGCTTATCAAAGCGAATTTGGTATTATGAAACATCAGTACTACAGTTCCAATAACCCATCTGGTGGTGTAATTTCAATGCGACCAGCTGCCAAATCTACCACTGGCACTATAGCTTTCACAAACGGAATTAAAATATTCTTTTGACTTTTCTCCCCAAGTTGTCCCTCTTGATGCAACTGCACTTCTAATAAATCATGACCAGCAGGAAGAATATCCACGACTGAACCAAGAAGTTCCCCAGATTCCTGGATAAAAACTGGTAAGCCAACCAAATCTATGACGTGATATTCATCTTCTCCTAATTGAGGGCGATCGCTCTGTTGAACCATCAACTTACACCCGCGCAATTCCTCCGCTTGGTTGCGATCTTCCACTCCCTCCAATTCGATGATGTACAAATTTTTACCCGGTATATAACGTCCTGATAGTAATTCTACGGTTTTCGGTTCCGTCTGCTCAGGACGCAACAACCAACGTATTCCAGGCACCTCAAAGCGTTCCGGGAAATCCGTATCAGGATAAACCCGCATCTGTCCATCCAACCCTTGAGGTGCCACAATTGTGCCAATTTCCAGCCAGCCTTCAGGAGTGGAGAATAGGGAGGATGAGGAAGATCTTGCTCTGCTATCTTCCTTATCTGCCTTCTTCGTGATCTTTTTCTCTACGTTCTTGCGGTTTGTCATACTCAACTAAGCACTAACAGCAGCACGTTGATAAACCTGTTGTACCACTTTTGCCAAACGCTGCATACCCGTGGCAATTTCCTCATCACTTCCAGTGAGACTAATACGGACACACTGGTGCTTGTGTTCCCACTCTTCGTGCAACCCAGGGAAGAAACTACTACCAGGAACAACTATAACACCTACTTGCTTGAGTTCTTGGTAAAACTCCCAGTCTGTTATTGGCAAGTCTTGCAACCACAACCAAGAAAAAATTGCCCCCTCACCACGATGGAGGAACCAAGGTAAATCATCGGGCATCGCTTCGTTTAACGTGTTTTCCAAAACTGTAAACTTATTCTGATAAAACGGGCGAATAACCTGCACAGAAATATCTGCCAGTGCACCAGAGTTAATAGCACGCGCTGCGATCGCTTGTCCGTAGCGTGAAGCGTGGATACAAGCATTTGTTTGGAAACCCTCTAGAACTTGAATCACCCGTTCATCCCCAATCGCAATCCCAATGCGTTCTCCTGGCAATCCAGCTTTTGATAAACTCATGCAATGGATAATATTATCACCAAAGATTGGTGTCATTTCAGTAAAGTTCATCGCTGGGAACGGGGGGGCGTATGCCGAGTCAATGAACACTGGTACATCATAAGGCGCTGCAAGGGCGGCGATTTTTTTCACCTCATCATCCGTAAGGACATTACCAGTGGGGTTGCAGGGACGAGAGAAGATAACGCAACCAGTTTTCTCTGTAATCGATAGTTTGCTAAAGTCGGGGCGGTATTTAAACTTATGTGCGGCTGCGTCGATATCCAATGTAGGTTTGTAAGCAATTAAGGCTTCTGGCACTAGACATACACCACCGTATCCTGTATAATCTGGGCTGAGTGGCAGAACGATTTGCTTAAGTTCACCGCTGGTAGTGTACCCGCCAAAAGCATTCGCAGCATAAAAGTAGAGAGTTTGACTTCCTGGGCTGATAAGGATGTTGCGTTCAGTCAAATTCAAGTTATATCGCTGATTAAAATCCCTAACAATTGCTTCAATCAGTGGTAAATAGCCCTGACTTGGTCCATAACGACAAACGACTTCACCATATTCTGGGCTAGCCAGCAATTGTGCCGTGCAATCCCGCCATAACTGTTCCACTTCAGGCAAAATCAACGGATTACCAGCACTCAAATTTATCAATTGCTGCCCTGTATGAGCTCGTAAAGTTTCAACAATGTCCTTCATAATGGCTCTAACTCCAGTCAGGTTGGACATCTGGACGCCGAATTGAGTCAGGGCAGGGTTCATAGGCGATGAAAAAATAAACGTAATCTAATGGTGGGCAAAAAAGCTGCTAGCGCTTATATCCAATGTAACTACACAATGGCACTATCGTGTACAGCAATACCAAAAATCGTAGGGTGGGCATTGCTCACAAAAGCTTATGTGATAGACATTTGAGATAGTAATGAGCAATGCCCACCTTACAGAAAAACGCTGTAAACTAACTTGTAGCGTCCCTGTAGGGCAAATTTTGAATTTCTGATGAGGAGAACTGATTTTGAAAGTAAAAGCAGCAGTAGCTTACAATCCGGATAAGCCGTTGAGTATTGAAACAGTTCAACTAGAAGGACCATCAGCTGGGGAAGTGATGGTCGAGATTAAAGCTAGCGGAGTTTGCCACACCGATGCTTATACTCTTTCTGGTAAAGATCCTGAAGGTTTATTCCCAGCAATTTTAGGACACGAAGGCGCAGGTATTGTTGTAGAGGTGGGCGAAGGGGTTACTAGCGTCAAGCCAGGAGATCATGTTATTCCTCTATATACCCCAGAATGCCGTAGTTGTGAATATTGTCTCAGTCTCAAAACCAATCTTTGTCAGGCAATTCGCACGACTCAAGGGCGCGGTGTTATGCCTGATGGTACCAGTCGATTCTCCATTGATAAGCAGATGATTCATCACTACATGGGGACATCCACCTTTTCCAACTATACGGTACTGCCAGAAATCGCCGTCGCAAAAATTCGTGAGGATGCGCCGTTTGATAAAGTTTGTTACATTGGCTGCGGCGTGACAACAGGAGTTGGTGCAGTCATCAATACGGCAAAAGTCGAACCAGGAGCAAATGTGGTGGTTTTCGGTTTGGGTGGTATTGGCTTAAATGTCATCCAAGCGGCACGGATGGTAGGAGCAAATATGATTGTGGGGGTAGATCTCAATCCCAACAAAAAAGCTCTGGCAGAAAAATTTGGCATGACTCACTTCGTCAACCCCAAGGAAGTTGAAGGAGATTTAGTTCCTTACCTGGTTGACTTAACAAAAGGCGGTGCTGATTACAGTTTTGAATGCATTGGTAATGTGAATATTATGCGCCAAGCCTTGGAATGTTGTCACAAAGGTTGGGGAGTCAGCGTGATTATCGGCGTTGCTGGTGCTGGCGAGGAAATTAGCACCCGTCCTTTTCAACTAGTGACTGGGCGTGTGTGGAAAGGTTCAGCGTTCGGTGGTGCAAGAGGACGAACTGATGTACCAAAAATTGTTGATTGGTATATGCAGGGCAAGATAAATATTGATGATTTGATTACCCATGTGATGCCAATTGAGCAGATAAATGATGCCTTTGAATTGATGCACAAGGGCGAGTCAATTCGGAGTGTAGTCACGTTTAATTAGTTAAGGAAGCACACAGAAATTTTCCTGGTTTACCTCGTTCCTCTCGTTCCCAGCCTCTTCCCTCGTTCCCTCGTTCCCTCGTTTCCCTCGTTCCCTCGTTCCCAGTCTCTGGCTGGGAATGCATTCCATGAGGCTCTGCCTGTTGAGATTTGTATACTATGAAATCATGCCACGCATCTTTGAGAACATAGATTTGCAACTGCTACCGATTTCGCGAGAGACGCTGAAGATGTCGTATCGGGCAGATTTTTGCGTTGGCTACTTCAATTCTATAATTGTAATTCATTTATCAAAAATTCCCTATGAGTGAACTCAATCTAGAGAATTATAGTAAATGGCTAATTGCTGTTAAACAGCGTATTCGTGCAGCCCAGTATGAAGCGTTAAAAGCAGTTAACAAAGAATTAATTGCTCTCTACTGGGACATTGGGAGGTTAATTGTTAGTCGTCAACAGGGGGAAACTTGGGGGAAGTCGGTGGTCAAAAATCTCTCTCAAGACTTACAAATAGAGTTTCCTGGCATACAAGGATTTTCAATTGCCAATCTTTGGCGAATGAAACTTTTTTATGAAACTTATGTGAATAATGAAAAACTCGCACCAATGGTGCGAGAAATTGGCTGGACTCACAATCTGGTCATTATGGAGAAGTGTAAAGACGACCTCGAACAAGAATTTTATATCCGCATGACGCGGAAGTTTGGCTGGACTAAAAATGTTTTAATGAACCAGATTGAAAATCAAAGTTATGAGAAAACTTTACTCAATCAAACTAATTTTGACCAAACTGTTCCAGAGAGTATTCGTAACAAAGCAAAATTAGCGGTTAAAGATGAGTATACATTTGACTTTTTAGAACTAGCAGACGAACATAGTGAGCGTCAGTTAGAGCAAGCTATTTTGACGAAGGTGGAACCATTTCTTGTAGAAATGGGCGGAATGTTTACATTTATCGGTAGTCAGTATCGTTTAGAAATTAGTGATAAAGAATATTTTATTGATTTATTATTATTTCATCGCCGCTTGAAGTGTTTGGTGGCTATTGAGTTAAAAATCGGTGAATTTTTGCCAGAATATGTGGGTAAAATGCAGTTTTACTTGGCAGCGTTAGATGACAAAGTAAGATTAGAGGATGAAAACCCTTCGGTGGGTATTATTCTCTGTAAGTTGAAAGATAAAACTATTGTGGAATATGCGTTGAGGGAGTCGAATAAACCTATTGGTGTGGCGACTTATCGGATAGTTTCAACGTTACCGCAAGAGTTACAGGATAAACTTCCTGCACCGGAACAGGTAGCAAAATTGTTAGAAGGGTTTTAAAGTCTCAATTACCACAAAAGAAGTGAGTTATGAGACAGTAAAAGTAACCAAATTTCAACACTCATGACTAACCCCAACCTCACCTCAGAATATAAATCCTTCGGTGGTAAACTCGGCTTCTATACTCATCCCTCCTCTACCTGTAACGGGGAAATGCGCTTTGCTGTCTACCAACCACCGCAAGCCACCCAAAAACCAGTACCAGTTCTTTATTTCCTCTCTGGTTTGGCTAGCACAGAAGAAAACTTTATGATTAAAGCTGGGGCACAGCAATATGCGGCAAAATACGGTTTAATGCTGGTTGCACCAGATACTAGTCCCCGCAACACTGGTATTCCTGGTGAGGATGACGACTGGGACTTTGGGACAGGTGCTGGCTTTTATGTGGATGCAACTGTTGAACCTTGGGCGTCTCACTACCGAATGTATAGCTATGTTGTGCAAGAATTGCCTGCTTTAATTGCCGAACATTTTCCTGCACAACCAGAGAAACAAGGCATTTTCGGTCATTCAATGGGGGGACATGGTGCGCTTGTTTGCGCTTTGAGAAATCCCCAGCAATACAAATCAGTCTCAGCTTTTGCACCCATCGCCGCACCAATGCGCTGTCCTTGGGGTGAAAAGGCGTTTAGCCGATACCTTGGTGAGGATAAGGAAAGTTGGCGTGCTTACGATGCCAGTGAATTGGTCAGGCAAACACGATACCACAGTCCGATTCTCATCGATCAAGGTACGGCTGATAAATTTCTTAGTCAGCAGTTGCTACCTGAGGTGTTAGAGCAAGTTTGTGCAGCAGTTAACCAGCCGCTAAACTTGCGTTATCAAGATGGCTATGACCACAGTTATTATTTCATCGCCAGTTTTATTGAGGATCACATCCGTCACCATGCGCTTTCATTAACGGTTTGACACTCCTGGCTTGAGGAAATATAAATTTAAAGCGGTGGTGCTGGAAGCGGTCTGGCTGGGGCTGACATCGGATTTATCCCGCCTTGCCCCACTTGAAACTGACTCATCATGTCGTGGTCTTCATGAACCATGTTGTGGCAATGGTACATAAATTTACCCGCAAAAGGTCTAAACCTCCCAATCACCCGTACTGTCTCATTTTCACCAACGTAGGCGACATCCTTCAGACCAACCTCATAAGGAAAAGGCTGTTGACCATTACGGTCAAGTATTTGAGCATCAATGAGGTGGAGGTGCATTGGATGAAACGAGAGATTTGCGGTGTTGCTAAATGTCCATATTTCCACGTCTTCCAGTTGAGGATTTGCATCCACTCGATTTCGGTCCCACCCATTACCATTGATCACCCACATTCCATTACTATTCTGCTCCACTGTGAAGTTGCGAGTTCGTACAGCTGAGGATTCTGGAATAAATTGAATATTGCGTAGTGTGCTAGGAACAACGCTGTCATCTGTTTCAGAACGCACTACATCAAAGCGCATAATTTTGTCTGTGTTGGCGAAAACAAGGTTATGTGGTAGTGGAAGATTTTGCAGTTCTACCTGAGTCCCTAAGGCATATTTGGAGAAATCGATAATTAAGTCATAGCGTTCTGCCGGAGCAAGACGTATGTTTTGAGTATTCACTGGTGCAGACATTAACCCACCATCAGTACCAATCACAGTCAACGCATCACCTGTACTCAGAGCAAGTCCATAAGAGCGGGAACTTGATGCGTTTAACACTCGGAAACGGTACTTGCGGTTAGCTACCTCCATACGGGGCCAAGGTACGCCGTTGACTACAATTGTGTCACCCATCACACTGGTCTGATTTCGATTATCAAAAATGAGTGAATTATCAGACGCAAATTGCCTATCCTGGATGATCAGAGGAATATCATAATTTCCTTTGGGAAGTGGCAACCCAAGTTCTTGATCATCTTGGACGATATACATTGCAGCTAATCCCATATACACATTTTTGCTAGTCTGAGCAAGCGCGTGGTCGTGGAACCAGAAATTAGCAGCTCGGGAGTTGGAATAAACGTAATCTTTGTAATAACCTGGAGAAATGAAATCCAAAGTGTAGCCATCGTACTGGGGCGAAGATGTCATTCCATGCAGGTGAACTGATGTATTCACATCAAGATTATTGATAAACCGTACAGTTGATACCCGGTTTGCACGCTGTTTAATTATGGGACCGGGAAATATACCGTTATAACCCCAAACCTCGGTAGTGCGTCCAGGTAAAATGTCTACTTGACCCTTCTGCATTTTAATTTGGTAGTAGTCAGTTGTTGAATCGCTACGTACTGGGTTCAACACTGGTGGTGTGCGAAAGGAAAGTGTAAATGGCGCGACTGTTCCACTGACTGTTTGAGTGTATCCTCGATACTGAAGTCCTACAGGAAGTAAAACGGTACCTCCCGCAAGGGCTACGATCTTCATTGCTTCACGTCTGCTGATTCTCTTCATAGTCACATCTCTCTAGTTTTTTGTATAATTTAAACTATAATAATGCGTATAATCACGCCTTACTCAAATTGATTCGCACAGTTACATCGTTGTAATCCTTGTCACCGCCATTAACCAGATCCTCAAAACCAAAAACGTTATCTCCCAACAGAGAAACATGATCCGTTTTGTCAGAATTAGCACCCAAGAATGAAAAATAAACTTGTGGATCGTTATTGGAATTACTATCTAAAAGTGCATCAGGTTTCCCATTGACGATCATGAACGGGGCATACAGCGAACCACCATTGAAAATTCCAGTGAAATTTGCTGTTGCGTGGTTGTTCACCGTCAAGTCAATGCCAGGAACACGTCCTTTAACAGCAGCTTGTGCATAACCAGCATCTCCTGGACGGAGGTCAACAATACCGTCACCATTGGTATCAATACCACCCTTGTCATCTGCTATTTTGTAGAAACCAATAAAGTCACTAAAAGCAGCTTCTCTGTTGAGAACAAAATCAGCTTTGACTTGAGTGTTAACTTGTCGCAAGTCGATTAGTTGATCTTGCGGTTTTCCTTGCAGACTGCTACCTAAAGAAAATTCTTCATTTGTTGCTTTCACGTTGATTCCCAAAGCATTGAAGTCACCATTTTGATTTAATGGATCTTTCCAAGCCAAAGAGAACTCTCCGTTGTTCAAGCTTTCGACTTTGAAATTTGCTGCAGATGGAAACACCACTTTTGTTGAAGAGGTATTATCAAACAACACTGAATCTGTGGTGCTGTCAGGTACTAAATAAAATCTCAAGTTGGCATTTGAGTCGAACGCCAATTTACGTGTCAGGTCGGTATCAAATCCATTTGGGGTATTAGCAAGAGCAGAGAAAATAACCTGAGATCGATTCAAGGCAGCTTCGCTGTATCCAGCGCTACCAGGGAGAATACCGTTGATTCGACCTTGTGCATCGTCAACAGTAAATACTCCTACTTCATTGACAAGTGAAGAACTATGATCTGTGAGCTTAACTGAAAGTTTGGTTTGACTACTATTACCTGTAATGTTGAAAACATCAGAAGCAATTTGAGTTAACTGAGGAGTTGTTGTGGGTTGAGTAGGTGGAACAGAGGGATTACCCTTATCAACGCCCTTATCAACACCCTTATCAACGCTCTTATCGACGCCCTGATTGACGTTGATAGTGAACTGTCTGTCAAAGTAGAGTCCACCGTTGTCAGTAGTACGGGCGCGGATGTTGTAACTAGATTTGCTTGCAAAGTTGGGGGAATTATTAATGAGTAGTTTGTCGCCATTAATAGTAAAGACGGCATTATCAGTATCGCCCGTCCCCGTCACTAAGCTGTAAGTGTGCTGGTCGTTTGTATCTGGATCTATGCTAGTGAAAAGGCCAATTTGTGTTGCCGCAGGCACCTTGTCATCTACGCTAGTAGCACTCAACGCCAAGTTTGTTGGGGCATTGTTGGTTATAGTGTCGTAGAGGAAGATGTCACGGCTGTTATTAGTGTCTCCTGTTACTAAGTTGCTGGCATATGACTCATAGGCGACATAACGTCCCGAACCGGAGATGACGGAGTTGTAGGATAAGTCATTTCCCTGATTGTTTTGTGAATCTATAGAAACACGTTTGGTGGTGCGTGTTTGAGTGTCGTAGACAAAAATGTCGGCAGTGTTATTAGTGTCTCCTGCTACTAAGTTGTTAGCATATGAAGCATATGCCACATAACGTCCATCTGCCGAGATGCTGGGGGAGAAGGATTCGTTATTTCCCTGATTGCCCTGTGAATCTACGGAAATGCGGCTGGTGGTGCGTGTTTGGGTGTCATAGAGAAAGATGTCACCAGTGTCGTTAGTGTCTCCTGGCACCAAGTTGTTAGCATATGACTCAAATGCCAGATAACGTCCATCTGTCGAAATGACGGGCGAAAAAGATGCATTATTCCCTTGATTGCCCTGTGAATCTACGGAAACGCGGCTAGTAGTGCGTGTTTGAGTGTTATAGAGGAAGACGTCACGAGTGTTGTTTGTATCGTCAGGAACTAAGTTGCTAGCAAATGAATCAAACGCCACATAACGTCCATCTGCCGAAATTGCAGGAGAGAAAGATGCATTATTTCCTTGAGTTCCCTGTGAATCTACTGAAACGCGGCTGGTGGTGCGTGTTTGAGTATCATAGACAAAGATGTCATTAAAGTCATTCGTGTCATCTGCTACTAAGTTGCTGGCATATGACTCAAACGCCAGATAACGTCCATCTCCCGAGATGGTGGGGGATAAGGATACGTTATTCCCCTCATTACCCTGTGAATCTACGGAAGTACGACTGGTGGTGCGTGTTTGAGTATCATAGACAAAGATGTCACTAAAATCATTCGTGTCATCTGCTACTAAGTTGCTGGCATATGACTCAAATGCCACATAACGTCCATCTCCCGAGATAGCAGGACGCCCATTAGCAGCGTTATTTTCCTCGACACTCCCTGAACCTACAGAAACGCGATTGGTAATGCCTGTCTGAGTATCGTAGACAAAAATATCACTATAGTTATTTGTGTCATCTGCTACTAAATTGCTGGCATCAGACCGAAATGCTACATAACGCCCCGAAGTCGAGATGGCTGGGCTCAACGAGTTGTTATTTGTCTGGTTACCGCTTGCACCTACGGAGACGCGGCTAGGGTTTAACACCCCAGTATATGCGACTTGAGTTACAACAGGAAATGCCAACGATATCGTCATTTTCTGTGTACTCACTTCCAGTTTCCAGTTACCGCCTAAAGCTGGATTCCCTGTGGGGGTAGTGGAAGCAGCTATTTTTGCTCCTGTTTTTTGGCGCAATTTGGCTATGAATTCGATGCCGATGTCTGTGGCTGCAATGTTGCAGCCATAGAGCAACAACGAGGGAGTAGAACCCTTTGGAAACCATCCCTCTAAGAGACTGGCGTAGAATTCTAGGGTTTTTAAGTTCAAGCAGCTATTGCCCAGATACAAGCATCCTGGTGAACCGTGTGAAACTATATGGACTGTGGTTATATCGTCTGCTCGCTGAGACAATGCAGTAGTGATTTGCTCGACACCATCCCATTCTGGGTGCAGGAGTATCACCTGTGTGCCCTTCTCCACTCCAGACATTAAGGTTTGATAATCCGCTACGGCTGTGTCTATGAATACTAAGCTTCTAGAAAGAACACTGCTGGGCTGATTCTGCTGTGTTGCAATACTAAAGCGATTATGTTTATTAAGGGTTTGTGTTTGAGTTGGCTGCATGAGTTTTTGTTACAAGCTATCACACTGTGTTTCAATTGTCACGAGATGCATTAAATTCAAAAGTTGATATAGCGTGCTTGCAGTGCATAGTTTGAAGCGGTAGGTTCTGGTGCTCCAACAACTCGGGAACAGCGCAAAGCCTCGGCTATACAAGTCAAGCCTGCTCTGCAGGCTTGACTTGTACAGCCCGTACATTTTGCATCATGTACGGGTGACAGCTATTGTTGACTTCACTGTATTGAATGATACGCCTTTTCTAAGCAATCCTTCAATTTCTCTGCGAGTACCTCTACATGGGGTTCCTCAAGCAGGGTGAGGTGAGATCCGGGAACGTGATGAATATCTATTTCTCCACCGATGACATCGCGCCAGCCAAAGTGAAAATCGTATTGTATGCCTATACCGTCCTCCCGATTCTTATCTTCAGTTCGTAAAAGGGTCATTCGACCTGGGTAAACTTGGAAGATATATTCGTTCTTAGCCTGCACGTTGGCGTCTATGATGCTTAAGTGTTTGTCAGTTTCTGGTAACTGATGTACTACATTCAAGTGACGCTTGTATCTCGCTTTGAGCGAATACGTGCCCCACTCTCTCCAGCCCGCAAGCTTTTGCCAAAGGTAGGTAGGTCCTAGTTGTAAAAGATTATTGAGATGCAAGAAAATTCGCTTATGGAATGGCAATCGTTTCTCATAACCGGGACGACAGGTATCCAATATAACTAGACAACCCACTTTCTGACCTTGAGAGTGGAGTTGCTGAGCCATCTCAAAGGCAATTGTACCCCCAAACGAGTAGCCTGCCAGATAGTAAGGACCATTGGGCTGAATCGTCTGGATTTCTTTAATGTAGTGCGCTGCCATGTCTTCAACTCGGGTATAAGGAGGTTGTTTCCCATCTAGCCCATGTGGTTGTAATCCATAAAATGGTTGATCCGATCCTAGATGCATTGCCAAAGGGCGGTAACACAGAATTTCTCCACCAAGCGGATGAACGCAGAACAAAGGTGGTTTGGAACCCTTCGGTTGAATTTCTACCAGCGATGACCAAGAAGTTTTTGATTTTTCCTGATTACTGGATAGTAACTTAGCAAGAGCTTCCACTGTACCTGAAGTAAAAAGTGTCGCTAGGGGAATGGATGTGCCGAATTTCTTCTCTATTTGAGCGAATAAGCGTACAGCGAGTAAGGAATGCCCCCCCAGATCAAAGAAGTTATCCTTGACGTTAATGGGTTGAATCCCCAAAACTTCTTCCCAAATCTGTGTCAGCTGGCGTTCTATCTCATCGCGGGGAGCAACAAATGTTTCTTCCACCTCTTGCCTAACTTGCTCTGGCATTGGCAAAGCTCGACGATCTACTTTACCGTTAGGAGTCAGGGGTAGAGCGTCTAGCATCACAAAAGCTGAAGGAATCATATATTTGGGCAGCTTCTCCTTCACAAAGCGCCGCAGTTCATCAGTTGTCTTGACTTGCTCCTGCTGTAGAACAACGTAAGCTACTAAACGCTGATCACCGGGTTGGTCTTCGCGGGCAATAACCACTACTTCCCGTACACTGGGGTGTTGACCTAACAGCGTCTCAATTTCTCTAAGTTCAATGCGTACTCCTCGGATCTTTACTTGACGATCCAAGCGACCAAGAATTTCTAGAGTACCATCTGGACGATAGCGTCCGCGATCGCCTGTATAGTAAAGCAAATCTTGTTCGTCGTTGCCCAAGGGGTTCTTGACAAACCGAGAATGATTTTCTTCAGAGGCATTGATGTAACCTAAACTACGGAATGGTGTCCGTATAACAATCTGACCTGGTTCACCAATACCACACAGTTGATTATTTTGTGCTAAAACCAGTGCCTGGGTTTCTGGCTGTGGTGAACCAACAGGTTGTACTCCAGGCAGGACATCAGCAGTGACTCGGTAAAAGCACTTTGCCAAAGTTGTTTCTGTCGGTCCATAAAGATTGACAATTTCGCCTCCCTCTGGGAAAGTTTCCCTCCACCGATGTATGAGTGTATCCTTGAGAGGTTCTCCAGCAAAGAAGATACGTTTTAAGGCACGTAGAGAAACTCCCGGCGGTACATTGACTAACCACGATTGAGCAAGAGTTGGAACAGTGTGCAGCACAGATATCTGCTCGCGTTCCAACCAACGTAGAATTCGCGTTGGTTCTAATTCATCACCTTCTGCTGGTAGACAAAGGGTTGCTCCACTGGTTAAAGGTAGGAAGACATCCCTAAGGACGACATCAAAGGAAAGCCCTGTTAATTGGGCACTGCGGTCTTGCTGACCAACTGCAAAAGTTTGCCGCTGCCAGTTGAGAAAATGCGCCATCCCTTTGTGACACCCCAACACACCTTTAGGAACACCTGTGGTGCCGGAAGTAAAGAAAATATAAGCTGCATCGTCACCAGACAGTTGAGGTAGGTGTATTGCACTACTGCTGTCTGTTTCAGAATTTATTCCAACTCCAGCGTCTGGATCTACGCAGATGGTAACCAGGGACTTCCATAACTCCTTCTGTTCTGGCTGATCGTCACCGATGCACAATAAATACTTTGCCTTCGATTCCTGAAGCATGATTTGCTGTCGATGCACAGGAAGCTTCGGATCGATAGTCAGTAACACACCGCCACTCAAGAGTACGCCCATCATACTGGCAATCAGCCCAAAGCTGCGTGAGCCGAACACGGCGACGACCTCACCACGCTTAACTCCATGACTCAGCAGAACCCGTGCTAGGGCATGAGCGCTTGTGGACAATTCGTTGTAGTTCCAGGAGCGTTCACCCCTTGGGTGGCTCCCTTTGGGAGCATCGCTTTGGCGGACTGCTGAGTGTTCTGGCGCAGAGTTTACCCAAGAGGTAAACATTGTAGTCACCAATTCGTACCGTGGTTCCGGCAAGGCTGCACTCAGTTCTGGAAGCAAAGGTCGAGATTCTGGTGTGACGAGGGAATATAATCCGATTTCGCTATCCGGAGTTGCAACGATCTGCTCAAGCAGATGCTGGAATTGATTCAGAAGGCAAGTCATGCGTGCAGCAGAAAATAGGACCTGCTGATACACCAGTCGCAAATTCAGCTCACCTGAGTGTTCCTCCACATATAAAGTCATGGAAAATATTGACTCAAGTTCATTCAGTTCTAAGGAACTGAGGGTCAATTCAGGGAGTTCCAAAGCCGTCTTAGGAGTGTTGATGAAGTTAAACATCACATCGAACACTGGATTTCGGCTCAAGTTACGTTCTGGATGCAGCTCTTCTACGAGCTTCTCGAAGGGTATCTCTTGGTGAGTATAGGCATCCAAAGCCACCTTACGAACTCGACCTAGCAATTCTAAAAAACTCGGGTTGCCCCCAAGGTTGGTACGCAGGGCGAGCGTATTCAGAAAACAGCCAATCAGCCCCTCAGTCTCGGTTTGGTTACGACCAGCGATTGGAGTCCCAACGATAATATCTTCCTGTACTGTATGGCGGTAGAGCAACGTCTTGAACGCCGCTAGTAGAGTCATGAACAAGGTAGTATCTGACCGCTGACTCAGTGCTTTGAGCGCCAAGGTGAGTTTCTTTGATAACACTAAAGATTGGCGTGCCCCTTGGTGGTTCTGGATTGATGGTCGCGGTTTATCGGTTGGTAATTCTAAAGGTGTTGCACCCGCTAGCTGGTTTTTCCAGTAGTTTAGCTGAGTGTCCAGTACTTGACCAGATAGCCATTGCCGTTGCCAAGCAGCAAAGTCGGCATACTGGATGGGCAGTTTTGGTAAGGGATTTGGCAAATCGTTTAAAAATGCCTGATAAACAGCTGCTAACTGTTGCCACAGGACGCCCATTGACCAGCCATCAGAGGCAATGTGGTGCATTACCAATAAGAGTATGTGCTCCTGTTGGTTTATCTGGAGTAAGGTGGCTCGCAGCATCAAGTCAGATGTTAAGTCGAAGGGGCGTTGTGCCTCTTGATGCAACAGACGTTGTATTTGCTCGTGTTGATGGCTTTCTGGCTTTTGTGTTAAGTCAATTATCTTGAGTTCAACTGACTTAGGCTCCCTAATGATCTGTATGGGGCTGCCATTATCTGAGGTAAGAAAATTGGTTCGCAGTGCCTCATGATGGGCAGCGATCGCATCCAAAGATTGCTGCAATACACCGACGTTGAGTAACCCTTGCAAACGTTGTGCGATCGGGATGAGATAAGCCGCACTGTTTGGCTCCATCTGCCCCAAAAACCACATTCTCTGCTGAGTAAAAGATAAGGGGGCTGAGTGCCGATCTTCTAGTTGAGGAATGATTTGGTGTTCTATAACACCTGTACTCTTGTTCGGAATTTGAGCGTTAGCGAAGTTTAACGAAGTTATCGCACTTGCTAGACCTGCAATAGTTGGTGTTTCAAACAGCAACTGTAATGGAATTTCCACATTCAGGTTTTGGCGTAGCCGAGAAATCACTTGTGTAGCGAGTAGCGAATGTCCTCCCAACTCAAAGAAGTTGCTGTGAATGCTAACTTGTTCCAAACCCAGAATTTGCGCCCAAATAACAGCTAAAACCTCTTCGGTGGGAGTACTCGGCGCAACAAAGTTGTTGTCATCGAAATCTAAGGTATCCGGTACAGGTAAAGCGCGGCGGTCTACCTTACCATTGGGGTTTAATGGTATGGCATCTAAGAAGACAAACGCTTTTGGCACCATGTACTCGGGTAGCTGATCCTGCAAAAAGCTACGCAATTCACTTGAAGTTGGGGCAACTTGTTCTGGGTGTACTACCACATATGCCACAAGGCGGTTGTCACCCGGAACATGCTCTCTAGCAATGACTACCGTTTGTTCTACGGCTGGATGTTCACCTAAGGTGGCTTCAATTTCTCCCAACTCAACACGCAACCCACGAATCTTCACTTGGTGGTCAATACGACCGAGGAACTCTATGTTTCCGTCGCTCAGGTAACGCGTCAAATCCCCAGTTTTATAAAGACGTGCGCCTGGTACGCGACTAAAGGGGTTGCGAATAAACTTTTCTTTAGTCAGTTCCGGACGGTTGAGATAGCCTCGCGCCAACCCGACACCGCCAATGTGCAACTCACCCGATTGACCAACAGGCACAGGCTGTAAATTTTCATCTAATATATAAACTTGTACATTGGCAGTCGGGCGACCAATTGGAGCAATAGTGTGATTAGTCCCACGTTGGCAAATCCAAGAAGTTACATCGATGCAACCTTCAGTTGGACCATAGCAATTGAGCAAAACATTGTCCAAATTTAAACGCTCAACGAAGCGATCAATGAATTCAACTCCCAAACCTTCACCGCCACTAGTGACGTGGCGCAGGCGAGTACAATTTTCAATTCCCTTTTCCTCAAGTAAAACGCGGATAATAGATGGTACTAACCCAGCTATAGTAATCTGCTGTTCAGTAATCACTTTCACCAGGTAGACAGGGTCTTGATGTCCACCAGGGCGAGCCAAAATCAACTGTCCGCCAAACGACAACGTCCAGAATATCTGCCATACTGAGGGATCGAAATTCAAAGAAAAGGTCTGTAAGACTTTGTCTTGTTCAGTTAATTGAAACGTTGCTTGCCGCCAGTAAAGGTGATTGCAGACTCCACGGTGAGCAATCATGACACCCTTAGGTTTGCCTGTAGAACCAGAGGTGTAAATAATATAAACCAGGTTATTGATGCTTACTCCTGAGACTGGATTCTCTTCGTTGTGCTGGGTAATCAGTTCCCACTCAGAATCCAAACAAATCACTTGCGCTTGATGATCTGGTAAGCTCTTGACCAATTTCTCTTGGGTGAGTATCACAGGTGTCTGAGTATCTTCCAAGATGAAGGCTAAGCGCTCTTGTGGATACTCTGGGTCGAGAGGTACGTAAGCACCACCTGCCTTGAGAATTCCCAGTAGTCCCACGACCATCTCTAGGGAGCGCTCAATACAAATCCCTACAAGTACATCCGGTCGTATGCCCACAGTTTGTAGGTAGTGTGCCAATTGATTGGCGCGATTATTCAACTGTTGGTAAGTAAGTTGCTGACCTTCAAAAATTACCGCTACGGCATTAGGCGTCTTTTCCACCTGCTGCTCAAATAACTGATGAATACATTGCTGAGGATAATCTGCCTGGGTATTGTTCCACTCAACAAGTAACTGCTGTCTCTCAGTTGGGGTGAGCAGTGGCAATTGGCTAACGTGCTGCTGTGGCTCAGCAACAATGGCTGATAACAACGTCTGGAAATGCTCGCTCATCCGCTCAATCGTAGCAGCATCAAATAAATCAGCGTTGTATTGCCACTCCCCTTGGAATCCTTGTTCTGTTTCCTCCATTGACAAGGTCAAATCTAACTTGGATGTAACCTTATCTAATTCAGAAGATGTGATGGTCAATGCGGATACATCCAATGTTTCTTTGGCTGTATTCTGCAAAACAAACATCACCTGGAACAGAGGGTGATAGGAAAGCGATCGCTCTGGTTGCAGTTGTTCTACTAGCTCTTCAAACGGCAATTCTTGGTTAACGTAGGCGGACATTACCATCGCTCGCACCCTTCGCAACAGTTCCTGAAAACTGGGGTTGCCAGAAAAATCAGTACGTAGAACCAAGGTATTAACAAAATATCCAATTAGCCCTTCTATCTCGGCAGAATTTAGCCCTGAAATCGGAGAACCAATCAAAATGTCTTCCTGTCCACTGTAGCGGTATAGTAGGGTTCCGAATGCTGCCAGCAATGTCATGAACACTGTCACATCCTCTTGCTGTGACAGTGTCTGTAATGCTTTTGATAAACTCTTGGGTAGTACAAAAGATTGCTTTGCAGTTCGATAACTCTGCACGGGTGGTCGCGGTCTATCCGTGGGCAATTCCAGTACTGGGGTGGCATTCGCTAGCTGCTGCTTCCAATAGTTAAGTTGCTCTTTTTCAAGGTCATTTGTTTGAGTACCATGGCAGTCCTCAACCTCGGTTAAGCTAGCTGCCTGAATATTTGACTGAAGGTATAAATTTTTGTTTGTTAACTGCATAGACACCTTGTAAAGAAAAACACTCTATTCATTCATCGGCTTGGTTACCAACTTTCATCACTAAAAACGAGTGATGCAAATTTACGACAGATAATATTCCTCTTATTAATTAAGTTGGTGAATTAATCATTTCTGCAGAGGAACAACTTAGCTTATGAATGAGCAATTTCTAAATTCATAAACTTTTCTTCTTGCAGTTGCTCTTGTGCTAACTCCAATAGTTGACGAGCAGTCTTTAACTTGTTTTCATCTTTGATTTTCTGATTAAACTGCTGTGAATAACCCGATTCAATATTTTGTAAGTAAGCTTGGAGATATTTGATACGCAAGTGCAGATCTTCATCTTGAAGAAACAGAATATCCGATTCAACCATATAGCGAATAACAAACATGGGAATGGAGCTTTGAAATGGACGGAAGTTTGGGTTGTGTGCACCAGGCACTTGGTTCAGCTTGTGAAATTCCCCTATCATCAGTCCTGACTCAACAAAGAAACGCTTAAGTTTTTTGTGATTCTCGTCAATTATTTTAGGAGCTTCCTCTATATCGATATCAGGCACAATGATTAACAGTGTTTTCCTTAAAGCCGCTACCCCCTCTCGTGGTTCTTGCTCAAGGAAGATTTCTCGACAGCGTAAAACATTCTCAAAAAATTGCTGAGGAGCCACATTTTTAGCACGTATAACTGTCAGCGACATAGTGTTTGCTCTAATTGAGTGAGGCACAAAAGGGCAAACAGGACCGAGTCTACCTAAATCAGGGTGAGCTTTTCCAACAAAATTTTCAACCCACTGCATGCTTTTAATTAAGTAGGGAAGGTCTTGTTGAAGCTGATTAATATCAATCGGTGTGTAGAGTTGCATTTTTACTACCTTATAAAAACTTACTTATGAATAAAGCAAGACAATTTAACCTATACAAAATGAAGCTAGTTATAGCTAATGACGCAAAAGCTATACTCATTTTTCATAGGAGATTTCTCCCTTAGCTTGCACTTAGCTAAAAGATGAATAATTATGACTGCAAAAAGATGCTTAGTTTCGGGCTCCTCAAGTAAGCTGGCAAAATGAATTTACTTGTATGTAGTAGATGCCTTTGTCTTGAGTGTGGAAGTTTATAAAGTTTATTAAGGTGGATGCAGTATTATTTTTGTTGATTCCAGGATAGGTGTTCTTGACTGAACTACCTATTGATTATTCAAACTCCACATACTAGAAAAGCATATCAAATCAACTGTAAAGTTTATGTTTTAATACCCATGACAATTATGATATTTCAGTGTAGGGTAATCCTGCTTAAGAATGATATTGGCGACGTATAATCTTCACAAGTTACAGTTTCAGAATTATTACAATGCATCACCACCCAGTCTAGGATTGGAGTTGAGACTAATTTTGCTTATAAAACCGCAAAACTGTTATTCAGACAGGCTTTCCTAATTTCTACGCATACTCGAATTACCAAACCTAATATAGTTGCTACACAAAGGCTGTAGCCTGAGAAATAGAATTTAGTCTAAACTTCAGTGTGCAATAAAACAACTTTATATGGACAAAAAGGTTTTCATATAGTCTATTGATTTATCTATCCATAAATCAATAATAAAATGCTATTTATTGATCTGCCTTTTCTGAGACAAATTTAACTGATACCGTAACTATAAAACTATCGCTCTTGCTCTGTTTTATGCCTGAGGTAAATCGAAGTCCTTAGTCAGAGCTTAAACATTGCAATGTAGGGTGACTAATAACCAGGACTTACGCAATGAGAGGCTTTGTTGTGGGAGGGTGTAAGGGGGTAAGGGTGTAGGGGAGCCACTGCCGCCGTGCGCGGGTTCCCCGCGTTGAGGCATGTGGCGTGAGCGAGTACAGCAAGCGCGAAAGGAGGACGCCTAGTGACTATCCATCCCGGTTGTAGAAGGAATGGGGCTTTATCACCGTGAAATATAATCAAAAATGCATCATCTAAATTAGTTAAAAAATCAGTCAATTTCAACTTTAGCAAAAAAACTGTAAAATTACATAATACTTATGTCTTTATTCAGACATTATAATATTCTTTATTTTGTGTTTTTGAGCATTTTTGCAATAAATCATACATTATATGGCAGTTAAAATAATATTATACGGCAGTTAAGACAATACTGATGGTAAAACTTTTTATACTGCTGGACGAACTAGCCAACATTGAACTATTCCCTAAGTACAACGTATTTTATCAAACCAGTTTGATAGAGTTTTTTCTTTGCTTGTATGAAACCACCCTACCTGTTCCTCTGAGCAACAAGCGATTTCACTAAGTATTTGTTCCTAAAAAAATAGGGGTTTTAGTAAAACAATTGCCCTTTTTTCAAAAAAAATCCTGAAATCTATATAAATTAATGGTTTCATCTATCCACTTCTGGCTATGACACTTTAGAATGATTCATTGAAAAGTCGAATCTACAGCAATTACGGCAGTTTTGAGCATAAATACTCATAAAGTCCGACTTTTGTAAATCTCTAAACAGAGATTTAAGTAACGATGCATCAAAAATGCATCTGTACACAATCTCAAGTAAACCTCAAGGAGTTTGACATGAACAAAGGTGAATTGGTTGATGCCGTAGCTGAAAAAGCTAGTGTTACGAAAAAGCAAGTTGATGCCGTCTTAACTGCAGCTTTGGAAACGATTATCGAAGCTGTTTCCTCTGGCGATAAAGTGACGTTGGTAGGATTCGGCTCATTTGAATCACGGGAACGTAAAGCCCGTGAAGGTCGTAACCCCAAAACCAATGAAAAGATGGAAATTCCAGCGACGAAGGTTCCTGCCTTCTCTGCTGGAAAACTCTTTAGAGAAAAGGTTGCACCCCCAAAATCTTAGATTCAGACCTAGGTCACCCTTTTTCTATGCGGCAACCAGCACACGGGGGAAATCTAGCCTGGGCAGCAGCACTAGCTGGCTGTCCCCCAAGTGCTATTCTGGATTTTTCTGCAAGCATTAGCCCTTTGGGACCACCAAAAAGCGCGATAGCAGCAATTGAGTCCCAATTGGATCATCTCAGGCATTATCCAGACCCTGATTATCGTGAACTCAGACTTGCTCTGAGTCACTTTCATCAACTACCCCCTGAATGGATTTTGCCGGGGAACGGCTCGGCAGAATTACTTTCTCTGGCAGGTCGGGAATTAGCACAGTTAGCTGCAACAGCTTTGATAACTCCAGCCTTTGGCGACTATTACAGGGCGCTGGCGGCATACCACGCACAGGTACTGGAGTTTCCTTCATTAGTTTTTCGGACAAGTCAATTGATTTTTGACAAGGTCCAAAAGACTAAGGACAAAGGACTATTGCTGAATAACCCCCATAACCCAACGGGGGTGTTATTTTCACGAGAAGCCATTTTGCCGTACCTAGAGAAATTCGCTTTGGTGGTAGTAGATGAAGCTTTTATGGATTTTCTGCCCCCAGGACAGGAACAAAGTCTAATACAAGTTGTGCAGGAATATCCAAACTTAGTGATTTTGCGATCGCTGACCAAGTTCTACACTTTGCCTGGTTTGCGACTAGGATATGCGATCGCCCATCCTGAGCGTTTGCGGCGCTGGCAGTTGTGGCGCGACCCCTGGCCCGTAAATACCCTGGCAGCAGCGGCAGCAGTCGCTGTTGTCCAAGATAAGGAGTTTCAGGAGCAAACTTGGGCATGGCTCCCACCTGCACGAAATCAACTCTTCGCTGGTTTAGCTTTAATACCCGGATTACAACCTCTCGAAAGTGCTGCTAATTTTTTACTCGTTGAATCACAGCAATCGAGTTCGCAATTGCAGCAAAATTTACTGCAGCATCACCAGATTTTCATTCGTGATTGTCTGAGTTTTCCTGAACTTGGCGACAGATATTTCCGGGTAGCCGTACGCTGTTGGTCAGATAACCAGCGCTTACTAGAAGCACTGTCATTAGTCAACAAACTAGGGGTGTAAGGGTATAAGGGTATAGGGGAGCCAGTACTGATAGCGTTTGCGTTCGCGTAGCGTGTCCCCTTGGGACTCAGCGCCCCCTATGCCTTCGGCACGGCTACGCCTATCGGGGCTAGCGTGGCACAAAGTGCCATAGTCCTTGTTTCCCGACAGAGGTATCTGGTGAGACCAGCGCGAATGACGGCTTTCCCGACCTAGGTGACTGGCGGAGCGCGTTTACGCAGCGCCCCCTTAGGGGCTAGCGGAACCGCTCTAGTGGGAACAGCCACGCCTTACGGCTATCGCAGCGTGCCCGCAGGGCATAGGTTCTCCCCGATAGCCCTCCGGGGAAGACCTCCGGTCTCGCTGCGCTTTAGACCTCTGGGCGTGCGCAAAGCGCATACGCCAGAGCGGGCACGAGGGAGAACGCCAGTGCGGTCTTGGGGAGACCCCAAGACCGCACTGGCTCCCCTCCCGCAGCGCTGGACTCACCGTAAGGCGTGGCCGTTCCCACTAGGGCGTGTGTAAGGGATGTGATTAGTGGGGGCACGCCCGCCACCACGCGCTTCATTGACCACGCTCATCTAGTATGAGCGTGCTTGCTCTAACACCAAAGTGTTTCGGGGGGAAACTTCCCCCCGAAAGCTGCCGCCCCTACACCCCTACACCCCTACACCCTTAGTTTTAGTCATTAGTCATTAAGGACGAAGCACAATTAAAAAAGAAAGCCAAAACCGTGCCGCAGGCATAAAGCTTCGGATAAAGGTAGGACAATTGACTAAGGACTAGGAACAAATCACGTGACTATTGACTACGATGTAGTGATTATTGGCGGCAGTTTAGCGGGACGCTACGCTGCCCTTACTGCTTCTCAACTAAGAGCCAAGGTTGCCTTGGTAGAACCAATAACAAACGGTGCATCTACGAAAGTTAACACACCATTAGAGTTTATTTATCACCATGCTCTAAGCCACACCAGTAACCTTAGCAAGCAACTAGGTGATGCAGCACTACTTGGGCTGCATACCTCGTGTGCTAATACTCTAGAAAAATGCCAAATTTCTGTAGATACGTCTCAGGCAATGCTGTATGCTCATGGCATTGTTTCCAATCTCCAAGAGCAGAATTCACTTGTCGTTCTGGCTGCCCAAGGAGTGGATGTTATCGTAAGTAATGGTCAATTTCAATCGTCGCCCCATCTTTCATTTGCCATTGATACTCGTTTACTACACGCACGCACTTATTTGCTTGCAACGGGTTCAAGTCCAGCAATTCCAGAAATTGAAGGATTACAAAAAACTGGTTTTCTTACCATACCTCAGGTTTGGCAATCTCTGAACAGTTCTACACCGCCATTACAGTGGGTGATTATTGGTGGGTTGCCCCAAAGCATCGAACTCGCTCAAACTTTGGCACGATTTGGTTACGATGTAACGTTGGTTGCGGAACGTCCCAATCTTCTTCCCAATATTGACTTAGAGATGGCTCAACTGCTTTGTAGTTTGTTAGAAGCAGAAGGTGTACGCGTCTTTATCAATACATCTATCACTCAGGTGAGACGAATTGAGGATAAAAAATGGCTTCAGGTGGGAGATAAAGCTATTGAAACTGATGAAATCGTAGTAGCAACAGCACAACAGCCAAATATTGAATCCTTAAATTTGGCTGCGGTAGATGTTAAATGGAATCAGCGTCGTTTACTTGTGAATGAAAAACTACAAACGACAAATCCCCGTATCTGGGCTTGTGGTGATGTGATTGGTGGCTTTGAATTCGCCAATATTGCTAATTACGAAGCAAGAATAGCTCTGCAAAATGCGCTTTTTTTACCGAGGTTAAAAGTCAATTATCGGCATATTCCTTGGGCAGTATTTACTAACCCGATGTTTGCACAAGTCGGTTTAACAGAGGCGCAAGCTAAACGCCAATACAGTCCTGATGAAGTTATTGTTTTACAGCAGTTTTTTAAAACACTCTGTGCTGCCCAAATCCAAGACCAAACTACGGGTATCTGTAAACTCATTGTGCTACGCAATGGTGAAATTTTAGGAGCTTCGATTTTAGGTGCACAAGCAACAGAGTTGATTAATGTTATCGCAATGGCGATCGCCCAAACAATCAAACTCAATCGCCTAGCTGATTTAGCTCCTCTGTGTCCCAGTTTTTCAGAGATTCTTGAGCAAATTATACGAGATTGGAAACAGCAAAAAATCAGTAGCAATATTGCTTGGCAAGACTGTCTGGAAAGCTTTTTTCACTTTCGACGGAATTGGAATTTCTAAACTCTGATAGAACGAATGAACTATATGCAAATTAATCCGCATGCAATTTCTAGGCGATTGGTTGACTATCTTTAGCGCTGGGTGTTTAGTGATTATGAGTCCTGGGCCAAACTTTGTCTTAACACTCCGCAATAGCCTAGCTCATTCTAGACAAGCCGGAATCTACACAGCGTTGGGAGTAACTGCTGGCGACCTCATTCATGTCATCTGCTGGTTAATCGGTATTGGTGTTATTATTTCCAAATCAGTCCTATTATTTAACCTGCTCAAATGGCTTGGTGCTGCTTATTTAATTTACCTTGGGATTAAATCTTTACAAGCTAAACATCAAGATAATTTTGTTGAGGAACAAACTTCTTAAAAAGGGAACAGGGAAGGGGCAACAGGCAACAGGGGAATCCCCATAATTAAAATTAGGGGATTTAAACAAAGACGTCTTGTTGAATCGTGCTACGCATCTGTCAACAATTTTTTTTATTCTTCCATTAATAAATTAAGGGGCTTGAATCCAATATCCGGGGCTAATTTTTTGCTGTTGCCTGTTCCCTATTCCCTGTTCCCGCCTCGGAGGGGCTGGTCAGAGTTGAAATCTTTAGCGGCGTTTAAAAACGGTTTTTTGACTTGCTTGCTCAATCCAAAGGTGACGTTATTTTTACTGGCACTGTTTACTCAAATCATTCGTCCTGGCACACCTGTAGCGGTACAAATAATTTACGGTCTAACAATTGTGGGGATTGAATTCACCTGGCTGGCATTTGTTGCTACTGTTGTCTGTGTTGCGGCAATCAAACGTCGATTTTTGTCAATTTCACATTGGCTTGAGCGAATTATGGGCGCAGTTCTCATTTTCTTAGCTCTGCGTCTGGTACTTGCCAAAGCACACGATTAATTGGTTTAGCAACGTTTCATTCACCACAGTAGTATTAATAATACGTTAAAATAGCTGCAACAATCGTTTACAACTCTTAAAAAGAAAGTAATAAGTTTTAGAGTAGCCAACCGCTACGCTGGTTTATATGCTTCTATCTGCATTAAGTAGAAAAATGGCTGGATTTGGTGTAACAAACCAATATTTTGGCGACATAAGTTTACCTCAGCGCCCTCATGGACAGTAATTAATGGGATTTTGCCCATTAAGCAAAAAATAGAAGCGGTTAAAACCACCACTATAAACAGCAAAAAACTGTCCTCCCCATTTGACGAATCTACTGGAATGAGTACCAATAAAAGAAGTTCCACTTGCCTAAAAAAGGAGAATAGGGGCTTGGCAATCAATCGCTGGAAACAGGATCTCAAAAATGACCTCATTGCTGGGTTGTTGGTTGTGATTCCCCTGGCAACTACGATTTGGCTTACAATAACCGTTGCAACTTGGGTCATCAACTTTCTCACCCAGATTCCCAAACAACTGAATCCGTTTGGTGGAATGCATCCTATTTTAGTCAATGTACTAAATCTGTTGGTGGGACTCATGGTGCCACTGCTGAGTATACTGCTGATTGGCTTGATGGCTCGGAATATTGCGGGGCAGTGGTTGCTAAATGTGGGTGAGCGGCTATTGCAGGCAATTCCCTTAGCAGGACAGGTTTACAAAGCTCTCAAGCAACTTTTAGAAACACTCTTAAAAGACAGCAATGGCAAGTTTCGCCGTGTTGTTTTAGTAGAATACCCTCGACGGGGAATGTGGGCGATCGCCTTCGTAACAGGTATGACTAGCAACGAAATCCAGACTCAGATGTCTGGACCAGTATTGAGCGTTTTCATCCCAACAACCCCCAATCCTGCCACTGGATGGTATGCAGTTGTTCCAGAAGACGAAGTTGTTAATCTGTCATTATCAATTGAAGATGCCTTTAAAATTATAGTCTCCGGTGGCATTGTTGCTTCCAATACCTCCCCGACGACCTTGGCTATCCCCAAAGAACGCAAACTAGAAATGCCACCCAAAGAAGCAAAGCGGCAGATTCTTCCTCTCGAAGAAACTTAAAATCAGTAGTCACTAGTAATTAGTCATTAGTCATTAGTCATTAGTCAAAATTTATTCCTCTCCATTTCCCTCACTCGCAGCCGACGGCGATCTACAGTTCACTTTGTTAACGCTGCGCGCTTCACTCCCCCACTCCCTTTGTCCCATTCCCCCCTAACTCACTTTTATGCAAGAGCGTAAACCTCGTCAAATTTCTCGTGAATTGGCTCTTTTAAGCCTCAGCCAACTGCCAATGAATCCAAAGAAATTAGAAAAGATACCACCAGAACAACTGGTATCAAAGTTAGTACTAGCAGCAGTACGTACGCTGCGATCTGAAGTCCAAGACACTCTAGACAATGCTGCAGGCGAACTGCAACGCAGTAATGATCGGCTTCTGAGTAGCCAAACACGCGCTAGTGACCTAAATACTGCTAGAACAATGCTCAAAGAAGCGGTTGTGTATACGCAAACAGCCATCAACAAGTTAGCTGCTACTATCGAATTTCCTGAACTCATTCAACTGGCGAATCAAGATAAAGAAGTCCGCGAGTACGCTAAAGAGATTATCATTACTGTCAGTGAAAACCGAAACACCATAGACGAGGAAATTTCTACTGCTTTAGTAGATTGGCAAGTAACTCGTCTTGCCCACATTGACCGAGATATACTCCGAATCGCCGTAGCAGAAATGAAGTATCTTCAAGTTCCCGACAGTATCGCAATTAACGAAGCTGTAGAACTTACTAAACGATACAGTGAAGAAGAGAGCCATCGATTTATTAATGGTGTTCTGCGCCGAGTTACTGAGCAAAAAAAAGTACCAACAACCCCGTAGTAAAAACCTTTATCGTTAAGAAGAACACACAACACAGAATATCTTCACAAATAAATAGAGTCTTGCCGCGATCGGCGCGTGGCACTTTGGGGATTTGGCAAGGAAAGAATTATTTATTTTATCAATGAAGAAAAACATTCGGCTTTATCGCATTGGGTCAAAAAATTAGCCCGCCTTATAAAACCGACGTTACACTGACCAATCCATGAAAGTTTTTTCTTTACCAGTTCTGACAACTGTGTTCTGTTAGTGCAGCGTTAACGTTTGCGCAGCGCCCCTTTTAGGGGCTAGTAGACCGTAGGTCGGCGCAGCCCGTTTTTTTTTGGTAATGTAGTCATGTCGAACATGATTACATCCTTTCTAAAGAATCCCGTTGTTAGGAGAAGCGGAAGTGTCAAAATTTAGATAAAAACTTATAGTTTCATAACACGTTATCTCCAATGGTCTTCAATTGGTTCCGCCGTCAACATAACGATCCTTCTGGTACTCCCTCGCAACAGAAACAGGAAGAAACTCCTGCTGCAAAACAACCCCAACCCGAAAGCGCCGAAACGTCAACAGCAGAAACTGCACCCGAAGTAGCGACGGATCTGCTGGCTTACGCGAAAGCAGCCTACAAGAATATTCAGCAAAGACAACAAACCGAACCAGCAGAAACTCCAGCAACTGAGGTAACTGCCGACGTAGCACCGCCAGAAAAACCTGAAATAGAGCCACCAGCACAGACAGAAACGCCACAACCACCAGAAGAAGCTGATGTGACTGCGACTCAAACCACGCCAGAAGAACCAGAAAGTACAGAGGAACTCAGCACAGCGCCAGTGCTAGCAGCAATTGCCGAAGAAGCAGATGCTTCTGGTGTGACCACAGAAAGTGTCGTCCCACCGGAAGCCACCGAACCACCGACACAAGAAGTCACTCAGCCAACAGCACCCACAACTTTATCATTTTTAGAAAGGGCAGCGGCAGAACGACAAGCAAAGCAGGAAAGATTGATAGCCACCGCCATTGATGTGACAAAACCAGAGGTGGTACAGCCAGTAGCCCAAACAACTACTGCACAAGGTACAGAAGAAATCACTGGACTTGATTTTGATGAAGGGTTTTTGTGGTCAACAGAAGTTCTAGCTGCACAAGGTAGACGTCCTGAAGATATTTCTTTTGAAGAAATCAGTTGGTTGAAAAAGCTGCGCCAAGGCTTAGACAAAACCCGTCGTAACATCGTTAATCAACTCAAGTCAATTGTTGGGCAGGGACCACTCAACCAAGCAGCAGTCACGGAGATTGAGGCATTGCTTTTGCAAGCTGATGTTGGTGTCGAAGCAACAGATTACATCATCACTACTCTACAGAACAAGCTTCGTCAAGAAGTCCTGCCAGCAGAGGAGGCGATCGCCTACCTCAAACAAATCTTGCGAGATATGCTGGATGCACCAGTGAAAAAATCTCACAAGCCAATCTTTGTCCCAGAAAAAGAAACTCTCAATGTTTGGTTAATCACTGGGGTTAATGGCGCTGGGAAAACGACTACCATCGGTAAAATTGCTCACCTTGCCCAGAAATCCGGCTACAAGTGCTTGATTGGTGCAGCAGATACCTTCCGCGCCGCAGCCGTAGAACAGGTCAGGATTTGGGGAGAAAGAAGTGGTGTGCAAGTCATTTTCAATCCTGCTAAAAATGCAGATCCTGCAGCAGTTGTGTTTGATGCCATCTCTGCTGCTACGGCACGAAAAACAGAATTACTTCTGGTGGATACCGCAGGACGACTACAAAATAAGAAAAATTTGATGGACGAACTCAGTAAAATCCGCCGTATCATCGATAAAAAAGTTCCCAATGCTAAAGTAGAGTCCCTTTTGGTTTTAGATGCAACTCTAGGTCAAAATGGATTACGGCAAGCTGAAATCTTTTCTCAAGCGGCACAACTAAGCGGTGTTGTTTTGACTAAGCTTGATAGCACTGCCAAAGGAGGGGTTGCCCTTGCCGTTGTGCAGCAGTTAGGCTTACCTATTCGCTTTATCGGTGCTGGAGAAGGAATTGAAGACTTGCGTCCTTTTTCTAGCTACGAGTTTGTGGAAGCACTTTTGAACGGTTAGCCTCAAAGATTTTAGTATCCAAAGATTATCTATTGACAACGCCAAGGGCGATAGGCGTAGCCGTGCCCTTGGCATAGCGTGTCTGCAGGACATAGTCGCCAAGAATGCGCCCGGAAAAGATAGGTAATTTTGTACCCGCAAGGGGTAGTTAACAAAGTCGGCGTAAGTCCCCCTCAGACTGCGGAGTTTACCAGAAGACGACAATTCCTCCCATCCCACGCGCGGGGTGGGAGGAATCGTCGCTACGTCGTCTTAGTCATTAGTCATTAGTCAATAGTCATTAGTAAGAAAAAGCACGATTTTCGTGTTCGCGTTTGCGCTAGCCCCCTCCGGGGCTAGCGTGCCGTAGGCATAATATCGTGTCCGGTTAAAGACTTATCATTAAGGCTCTTCGGGGGCAGGGGGTAGGGAGCACCGGAGAAAGAGTTTTCAGTTAGCACAGATGCATCGAATTATAACTAATTAAGCGAACATGATATAAAACATACTAATGACAAAGGACTAATGACTAATGACTTCGATTTCTCCCGGCTTTTGATGAAATTTTCACTCCGTTTAATTTCATCAAAAGCCGGGAGATGAGTTAAGGACACACACATCAAGCCTGCCTCCGCAGGCTTTGTTCGTATCGCTACACAATGCGTGCCTGTAAGCTTGTCCGAACCATATTATTTTTGATATCTTTTTTTGTCAAAGTTTCCTGACTTAGAGTTTTTAAATATTCTCTAGTGGTAAATTAAAGATTTGAAGAGCAATAGTTAAACAATGGTTCTCCGACTTGAGGAAACTGCCCGTACCTACGGATAGGAGCCTCTAGGCTTTCGGTTTCAATGTTTCTCAGCTAATAGATGCCTCAGACAGTGAAACACAAGTAGACTTTTTTGCAACGTAATGGTTAACTTTTCTCAATAAAATCTTTCTATCTAAAGAGGTATGACTAAATGAATAATATTTGATAAAATAAAACCCCTATTACATCTATGCTACAGAAAACTGTTTTGGCTAATCGTTTTTCGCTAAAAAGACTTAACTCTAAATTTAAATATTAAGTTAAAGAAGCACATGAAATATGAAAGACTTTTAAAATTTCCACTCTACGTTTTTCTACTCTTGCTAAACCGATAATCTTGTCACAAGATGGTTTAGCTCTTTAAAGAAGAAAGTATTAAACGAATCTAATACTTGCTGATGTAAATCACAATGGTAACTGTGCCTCAACCACCATCTCAACCTACTGATAGTAATAGTCGTACCCCGACCGAGGTCACACCAGTTGTGGCACTCAAAGAACTCGTGGCACGGTTACACCGAGAACAAAATAAAATTCAAGATTTACTCAGTTCTTTGGGCTTTGCCCTGCGAAGTTTCAATAATTTGAATCAGTTTTTGGAACTGATTCCATTGATGGCAACAAGAGTCACTGATGCAGATGGTAGCGCCCTATTTGTGTACAAACCGAATGGTCAAGTCAGATTAGAGCAGTTACATTGGCAAGATAGTCACCAGCGTAAGAATATCCGCAAGGCACTAGAAACAGCAACAAGTCAAATCCTATGTGTACCCAACAATACCCAGCCTCTAGCAATAATGTCGGGTATTTTGGATGATTATATGCACCGTAGCTTAGGACCAGGTATACAAGTTTTTGGTACAGCTATTCTGGTTAAGCATACAGAACGGGGATGGCTCTATGTTTTAAGCCGCGATCCAGAATATACTTGGACAGAAACCAGACAAAAGTTAGTTCGCCTAGTGGCAGATCAAACCGCAGTCGCAATAGAAAATGATGAACTTGCTGTGGAACTCAGGAAAAAAGAACGCCTAGATCAAGAACTAGAAATTGGCGCGGAAATTCAAAGGCGGCTTCTGCCACGTCAGTGCCCTACAATTCCAGGTGTTGCTATTGCCGCACGGTGTAAACCCGCCAATCGTGTTGGCGGAGACTATTACGACTTTATCCCCACAAAACACAACCAAATTCAACTAAATAACAAAGAGAGTTTAGATGCAGATGGTCGTTGGGGTTTGGTGATTGGTGATGTGATGGGCAAAGGAGTTCCAGCCGGACTGATTATGACCATGATGCGGGGAATGCTGCGGGGAGAAGTGCTACACGGTCATTCTCCTCAACGAATTCTGCAAAACTTGAATCAAGTCATGTACGCGGATTTGGAAAATTCTCACCGCTTTATCACTCTATTTTACTCAGAATATGACCCCCAAACCCGGATTTTGTCCTACAGCAATGCAGCGCATAATCCTCCCCTATGGTGGCATGCAACAACCAGAACAATCACGCGTCTAGATACTTTTGGAATGCTGATTGGTTTAGATGCCAATAGCCAGTACGAAGATGCCCAAGTAGAATTAGAGCTTGGAGATATCATTCTTTACTACACAGATGGCTTGACTGATGCAGCAGCAGCAAGTGGCGATCGCTATGATGAAGAAAACCTGATTACGATATTTAACTACGCTTGTAGAATTTGTAATGGGCCCCAGGAAATATTAGATTACCTGTTTGACCAAGTGCAACAATTCATCGGTGCCGATAAACAAAACACCGATGATATGACATTAGTTGTGCTGCAAGTTAGTAGTTAGTCGTTAGTTGTTAGCAACCTGGCGCTTAACAACCGTGGGGTAAAAGCCTTCTCTAGTATCTAACTACTTGACAAATAATCTAAAAACTGCTCAGGCACTAACCTCAACTCTTTTGACTGGAAACAGTTTATATCTACCCACAAAGCAGTTTTTTGTCGCTCACCTTCAGAAAAAACTAACTTTTCAGTTTCATAAAATTTGGCATCAACAAAGTCGCTTTCAAAAACTTGAATAATTTCGTGACCTGGTTGACCATTGAAAGTGAAGATGTTTTCCAAACAACCCAAGTAACGAATATTTGTTAATTCTGCTTGGATCTCTTCTTGGAATTCTCGTTTGAGAGCATCTTTACTTGTTTCACCAAACTCAACTCCACCACCCATTGCGCGGTAAAATTTTTGTTGCTTGACTGGATCGTAGCCTTCAGAAACGAAGATACGTATGCCTTTCCCCAGCTTGGCATACTGAGCCTCGCGAATCAGTCCCAAAGCGATAACACGAATTTCCCCTGGCTTATGCATTTTTGTTGTTAGTTATCGTAAATAAATGAAGGACGGCTTTCGCTCTCTTCAATGGGCCAATCTTCATTTTCACCGCCGATGTACAATTGCTCAATGGTGACATATTCCTCACTTAGCTGCTTAAGGGCGTTAATGATAAGATCGAGAGCGATCGCATCAGAAGTTCCCAAGTCAAACCAGCAACGCGCCCATGTCCCCTCATACTCAAACTCACCCATATTATGCATCAGCGCCAGCAAACTTTTATCATATCCTTGTGAGTCGTAATTCATGTAGCTTAGCTCTAATCCAGTTTCCTGTACCTGGAGATTTTCGGCATTAAATGCACCCAATTTACCCAAATAAAACCAGGAATTGAAAACCTCTTCTACATACTGTTTTTCTTGCTGAGAAGGAATTGTGCTGAACTCCAACCAAATCCATAAATCAAAAGGGTTAATTTCGCGAAACTGTACGTGCATTTTGTTGAAAGACTCAATCTAGATCACTTTTTTCAAATCTAATTGTAAAAGAGTAGAAGGTACAAAAAGTGTGCTTTCCTAATCGAGAAGTGGGAAAGCAACAAAAGCGCTTCGGTTACAGGCTCAGAAATAACTCCCTCCCTCCCAGCCTACGGCACGAAGCGCCCCGGAGGGAACCGGAGCTAACGTTAACGCTGCGCGCTTCACTCCCTTCCTCCCTCCTTTTTCTTGTCCCCTGATCTCCTACTTACTAAAACTACTCAGATTTTCCGCAGCCTTACGTCGTTCACGCTCAATTTGTCGTGTTACATCACCTGGGAGTTGAGACTTCTTAGTCAGGGCTGTATCAAAATTCTTAATCGCCTCCTGCATGAGTTGCGAGTTTTTCTCCTTATTCGCTTTTTCCCGAAGAATTTGAGCCTTAAGATAATACAACTCTGGGTTATCTGTTGTCACTTTTAAAGCACGATTAGCATAGTCTAGTGCCTGAGAGTACTGTTTTAAGTCCCGATAAGCAAGAGCGATACCCCTGTCTGCCAAATACTGGGGAGCTGCATTTTTTTCTAGCTTTTGAACTGCTTGTTCTGGGTTAGCAAAGGGCAAATTGACAGCTAGCAGTAAATCCATGTATCCTTTGATCAAATTGAGTTCTGGATCGTTAGGAGAAACTGCTTCAGCTTTGTCCAAATATTGATAGACTTGCTGTAGTCTAGTCAGGGCTTGTGGTGCACCCTTGACTGTTCCCTCACGTTGTATAATCACAGACCCCTCTAAAAATAGACCAACAGCAGCATACAAATTTCCCCGCAAGGGGTCACTAGAAATTAAATTTTGTGCTGTTTCTGATGTTTTTTTGCTGTAAGTGTCTAGTGCCGCCAAATCCTTATTCGTATATGCTAAAGATGCTTTCATAGCATAAGCTAAAGGTTCCTTTGGCTCTGTAGATAATGCTTCTTGTAAGTAACGATCTCCTGCTTGATAGTTTCCCTGTTGGAAAATGGCTTTGAATGCTGCCTCTGTTTTGTTGCCAATGTTACGAGGCTCTTTCATCCGAAAGGGATCTGCAGCCCAAGAAGGATTTGCCCAGATATTCAGTGCAATGGTAGCTGAAAAAGCCACTAGAATAGAGCGATAAAATTTGGCAAGTACAACTTTTTGCAAACCTGGAAACCGTGCATTCATTTTGAGTCTCAGTATATTTACTATTAAATTTTGTTTTTTAGATGACTGTTCACTCTCTGGACGTAGATCTGTTTGGGCCAGAATTTTGTATACTGTTTGACTTGGGTAATGTTTCTAAGTTCCCAAGCTTATTATGGCTATTTTTCAAGAGTGATTTTGCGACAATGAACGAAAGTAGGGGTGACGGTTTTCGCCGTTTGCGTGACTCCATTCTAACGAGTGGCACGTAACTTTGATCCAAAAGCATGTTTCTTGCTGCAAGATTGAGGTTGCCAGCGTCTTGAATCCTTGTAAATTTTTCGGGATTTTACAGTAGCTGGCAGTGTAGTTAATAGGTATGTTGCTGACTTTTTGGTAAACTTAACAAATGCTCTATCTGAGAAACCTCATTTATCATCCCACGGCTTGCCCAACAGCTATTCTTAAATCAATTAACTTGGAATTACCATCCCAACAACTGGGTTTAATTATTGGACCGAGTGGTTCAGGTAAAAGTACATTACTCGAAATTTTGTCTGGACTTGCCGAACCAACATCAGGTTCACTCTTCTGGCGCGAACAAGAACTGACCGCTGAGCAGATGCAACAACTGGCTGGTTTGGTCTTTCAGTTTCCTGAGAGGCATTTTTGCGGCGGTACTCTTTTAGAAGAATTGCGCTTGGGACATCCAGAGTTAGGAAAAGAGCGAGTTACGCAAGCACTTGGAGAAGTAGGTTTAGAGCATTTATCACTGAGTACATCACCTCATGCTTTGAGTGGAGGTCAGCAGCGGCGTTTAGCTTTGGCGGTGCAGTTGATTCGCCAGCCACATCTATTATTGTTAGACGAACCCACAGCTGGCTTGGATTGGTCAATGCGTCGGCAACTGGTAAATTTATTAGCGAAACTGAAAAAAAATTGGACACTGCTGGTTGTGACACACGACGCAGGGGATTTGTTGCCAATAGCAGACCGTTGTTGGACTCTCAATCACGGTGAACTCAAATCAGTTGATCCTCTCACATTGGGTGCAGCGAAAGAAGCTCAACCAGCAGTGTAATATACCAGTGGGGATGAGGAACAAAGCGAGCAGAGGATCTTGTGCAGAAGGAGAATAATTTTTGACTAATGACTGAATTGACTGATGTGCAATTGTGCTTCCCCATGATCTGGAATCCAGGCTAACCACTCTTGACTTGAAACGTGGCACAGTAGCAGTGCTTCGTCAAAACTGTAGGGGTTGGGAAGTTCCAACAGCTTTACCCAACTATAAGCCTGGAAATCCTCTGGAGATTCTGTGGAGAAGCACTTGTTTAACCAATTTAGATTGTGCCAGGAGCTTTCTATGGCATGATCTGATTTACTTGAATCTAATTTCATGGCTCTGCTTAGCCTTCTTTAGTGGGCTAAAACCAAATTATTTCTGTAACTAAGAATACAAAATAACTCCTATTTTTGAAAAGCGAGTGTTTTATAACTTTACATTTGTCAGTTGCAAGTGTTTGGTTGTGTTGCGAGCTACCTCGGGTGAGACTTTGTGAACGGTAGACTAATAACTGAATCACATTACCCGGTTAGAAATCCCATAAGATTATGACAACAACTCCTTTACCATCACTGCGCGAGCAACAACATCCGCTGATTCGTCAACTAGCAGATTGTATAGAAGCAGTGTGGCATAAGCACTTGGACTTATCGCCTTATCATTTGCCTAATGAATTTGGGTATGTGGAAGGTCGGCTAGAAGGTGAGAAGCTGACGATTGAAAACCAGTGCTATCAAACACCCCAGTTTCGGAAAATGCACCTGGAACTGGCAAAGGTGGGAAATATGCTGGATATATTGCACTGCGTGATGTTTCCCCGTCCAGAGTACGAACTGCCAATGTTTGGTTGTGATTTAGTTGGGGCTAGGGGTCAAATAAGTGCGGCGATCGCAGATCTTTCTCCAGTCAACTCCCAGTACACTCTCCCAAAATCATATACTTCTGCACTGGCTGCACTCCCTCAATTGAACTTTTCCCACCCGCGAGAATTGCCTGAGTGGGGAGACATTTTTTCAGACTATTGTGTTTTCGTTCGTCTGAGTTCTCCTGAAGAAGAAAATCTGTTTCTCTCTCGCACTCGGGAATTTTTAGAAATACATTGCATGCAAGCCACAGCATCCCAACCCCTTCCATCAGAACAGGCGATGCTAAGTTTGGCTGGACAACGTAACTACTGCACAAAACAGCAGCAGAACGACAAAACCCGCCGCGTACTGGAAAAAGCTTTTGGTTCAGATTGGGCAGAACAATATATGACGACAGTTCTGTTTGATATACCAAGTTAGTGCAAACTCAACAATCAAAAACTTCTTGTCTTTCCTAGGGTTTCCATCTTCCTATCTGTAGGTTCTGCTACGTTTTCAAGCAACTTACAAATGTAGAATTCATTTAACTTAAGCAAAATCGAGTCACAAAATCCTTCAATGTAACCTTCATTTCCAAACAGCTTGTCTATGATGTTCTGGGTTAAGTTGGAATGAGCTGCCGTTAACTCAAAGCCAATCAGCTTACCTCGTTAATCATACTTTTTTTCTCAAAGACAATGCAGTTGTTACCCAGTTTTGTTTGCTATCTATTCAGATAGACAAACCAAACTGTTGTAACTGTGTTAGGACTTACGCAAGAACTAGTCGTGAAACTCTTATTCCTATCCTAGGGACAGCCCTATGCCTGCGGCAAGGCTACGCAAGAGTGGGTATGTCTATGGCTGACGCCACAGCTATCGCCGTTAGCGCAGTATCTCCGTAGGAGATACGACACGGCTTCGCTGTGCTTTGTGGTATGCCCTAAGAGTCACGCTGCGCTTGAGCGCAGGGTGTGCAAAGGACATAGACAAGAGCGTCTGTGCAGGAGATAGGTTTTTTCATTATTTGACTTAATTCTATTGCGCCTAACTCACTTTTTTAGTTTGTATATGCAAAATTCCAACTAATGGGCAATATCATGTCAAGGGTGAGTGATAACTCAAGCGTAAGGGAGCAGTTTCTTGATAATGATAAACCACAGATTTGGTGGTTAATTGCTGTAACCTTGCCAGTCATAGTTGCAACTGGAGTCCTAAGCATAGCCAAAATGGAGCAAGTGAAAAAGTTGAATCCGCCCGTATCCAGTGCGCCAATCACAAGTATAAATGCTTTGGGGCGTTTGGAACCACAAGGGGAAGTTTTTAAACTGTCTGCACCAGTGGGAGTCCAAGGAACGTCGCGAGTAGAACAAGTTTTTGTCAAAGAAGGAGAGCAAGTTAAAAAAAATCAAATCATTGCTATTTTGGATAACTTCTCCAGTAGCCAAGCCGCAATGGAAGAAGCTAAGGCAAAAGTGCAAGAAGCCCGTGCCAATTTAGCAAATGTCAAAGCAGGTTCACCAAGAGACATTGAGGCTCAAAGAGCCGTCATTGCTCGCCTGGAAGCACAATTACGTGGGGAACTAGATGCTCAACAAGCAACAATTAATCGCCTGCAAGCAGAGTTAGGCGGGGAAAAAACTGTCTTAAAAGCAACAATTAATCGTATCCAAGCTGAAGTTCAAGGGCAAAGGGATGCTTTCCAAGCTACGGTTTCGCGTATACGAGCTGAACAACGTAATGCCGAAGTCGATGCTCAACGCTATCAGATGTTATACAAAGAAGGTGCAATTTCTCAGCAGGAACGTGATAGAAGGCAATTAGGCGCGGAAACTTCGACTCAGCAACTTGCTGAAGCCCAGGCAAACCAAAAACAAACAGTTGCAACTTTACGACAGCAACTTGCTGAAGCTAGAGCCAATCAAGTAAAAACTATAGGAACTTTGCAACAGCAACTGGTTGAAGCTAGAGTCAATAGGAACAAAATTCTCGCAACTTTGCAAAGACAAATTGATGAGGAAAGAGCCAAATTTAACAGAATAAAAGATATTCGTCCAATTGATTTACTAGTTGCACAAGCACAAGTTAGTAATGCGATCGCTGCACTCAAGAAAGCACAAGCTCAATTGAATTTAAGCTATATCAAAGCTCCAATTTCTGGCGAAATTATTAAACTTCATACGAAAGCTGGAGAGAGCATCAATACAAATGGTATTGCTGAGATTGGACGGACTGATCAGATGGTAGTCATAGCTGAAGTTCCCGAAGACAGTATTAGTAAGGTGCGCCTTGGTCAACGAGCTGTAATAACCAGTGATAATGGTGCTTTTGGCGGAGGATTACAAGGAACTGTTGCTGAAATTGGTAGGCAAATTGGCAAAAAAGATGTGTTAAATACAGATCCAGCCGCAGATGTTGATGCCAGAGTAGTAGAAGTGAAAATTGTCCTGACTCCACAAGATAGTAAAAAAGTGACAGGCTTAACTTACGCCAAGGTGGTTGTTGAAATTAATCTTTGAAAAATCAATTGTTCATGCGCTAACAACTAACAACTGAGGACAAAAGATAATGACAAAAATCCCTCTGGCTTGGTTACAACTGAAGCGAGAAAAAACTCGTTTAGCTGTAGCTCTGGCAGGAATTGCCTTTGCTGATATTTTAATGTTTATGCAGCTTGGTTTCCGGGATTCTCTATATTTTAGTAACGTCCGACTTCATACAAGTTTACAAGCCGACATTGTTCTCATCAATAATCAATCTAATGCTTTGCTTTCCATGAAAGGTTTTTCCCAGAGGCGTTTATACAAAGCTTTAGATTTACAAGCAGTACAAAGTGTGTATCCAATTTATCTAGATTATACTGCCTGGAAAAATCCTTTAACGGGTCGTTCTCGTAACCTCCTAGTGATTGGAATCAATCCAGCCGTCAACGTCTTAGATTTACCTGGAGTTAAAGAAAATTTAGATAAACTTAAACTGCCAGATGTTGTTTTATACGACCGTTCTTCTAGACAGGAATATGGACCGATCGCTACTGAATTTGAACAAGGAAAAACTGTAGTAGCAGAAGTCAATAGTCGAAGAATGAAAGTAGGGGGACTATTTACTTTAGGTGCTTCTTTCGGAGCAGATGGAAATTTAATTACCAGTGATTTAAACTTTTTGCGAATGTTCCCCCTTCATAAGTCAGGATTAATTGATATCGGTCTGATTAGATTAAAACCAGGAGCAGATGCAACCACTGTTGCTCAAACTTTGAAAAAATATTTACCTAGAGATATCAAAGTTTTAAGTAAGCAAGAATTTATTAATTATGAGAGATATTACTGGGAAAGTAGTACAGCAATAGGTTTTATTTTCACTTTAGGCACTATTATGGGTTTCATAGTAGGAACTGTCATTGTCTATCAAATACTTTATACCGAGGTAGCGGATCATTTAGCGGAATATGCAACCCTAAAAGCAATAGGGTATACACAAAAATATTTGTTAATTGTTATCCTACAAGAAGCTTTAATTTTAGCAATTTTAGGATATATTCCAGGATTTGCTATAACTATGTTTTTGTATGACCGGGCGAGAGATGCCACACTCTTACCAGTTTTGATGAGCGTTGGACGAGCCGTAATGGTACTCATTTTGACTTTTATTATGTGCTTTATCTCTGGCACTATTGCTATGCGTAAGTTGCGTTCTGCTGACCCTGCGGATATTTTCTAAAAAGTATCTAAGATTGAACTGAGTAAAAGAAGGATAGTTATATAGCAATCCTAAATCATTTATAAACAATTCCTGTTCCCCTTCGGGTTCGCCAGTCCCCCAATCTCCTGCGGAGACGCTTCGCTAACGTGACGGAGACCGCCAAGACGGGGGCTGGTCTCACCTGTTAAGCGTTCCCTGCCCTCATGAGACAATTTACAACTCAAATAGGACTACTATAGATATATTTATGTTTGATAAAGAACCAGTAATTTCCATAAAACATATCAACCATTATTACGGCAAAGGCATATTAAAAAGACAAATTCTCTATGATATTAATCTGGACATTTACCCAGGAGAAATTGTTATTATGACTGGACCATCTGGTTCAGGTAAGACAACATTACTGAGCTTGATTGGCGGTTTGCGGTCTGTGCAAGAAGGAAGTTTACAATTTTTAGGTATAGAACTATATAAGGCTAGCCAGAAAAAACTGGTCAATATTCGACGAAAGATTGGTTACATTTTTCAGGCTCATAATTTGTTGGAGTTTTTAACTGCTAGGCAAAATGTGCAGATGGCGGTAGAGTTGAATAAATTTATTTCTCACCAACAAGCCATTGCTAAATCAGAGGCCATACTAAAAGCAGTGGGTTTAGGAGAACGGATTGATTACTATCCAGAAAATCTTTCGGGAGGACAAAAACAAAGGATTGCGATCGCCCGCGCTTTGGTGAATAATCCCCCATTAGTACTAGCAGATGAACCTACAGCGGCTTTAGACAAGCAATCAGGACGCGATGTTGTGCAATTGATGCAGCATCTTGCTAAAGAGCAAGGAACATCTATATTGTTAGTCACCCACGACAACCGCATTTTAGATATAGCTGATCGGATTGTGGAAATGGAAGATGGTCTTTTAGCCCGTGATTCTCAAGGTAAAGTCAATAATTAGGGGTGTAAGGGTGTAATACCATTTCACGAAATCCTTGATACAAATGATTAGTCTGTAATTCTTTCTCCCCTGCTCCTCTGCTCCTCTGCTCCTCTGCTGCCTATTTGTATCAACCTTAAAGTGAAACGGTATAAGGGTATAAGGGGGTAGGGGGGTAAGGAAAACAATTGGTGAGACCAATTCTGATACCAATTTGAAAAAAGAATGCGACAGATAGAATGCTAAAAGTAATTACCAGTAAGTCTTTTACAATCCAAAATCTAAAATCCAAAATCCAAAATCCAAAATGGTATGAGTGCCATCTTGCTGTAAATTAGTGTTTGACAGCTTTTTGCTAAACTTTTATGCACAGACTCCTGCCCTTGTCTGAGGTTTCATCGACTCAATGCTTTAGCAACGTTCGTCTGGTCGCTACGGATATGGATGGTACCCTGACCAGGAAAGGAAAATTTACCAGTGAGTTATTGCAAAGTTTGCAGGATTTAGCAACTGCTGGTATCAAGGTGGTGATTATTACCGGACGGAGTGCTGGTTGGGTCAATGGTTTAGCGTATTATCTGCCCATTGTTGGTGCTGTAGCTGAAAACGGCGGTTTGTTTTTCTTGGGTGGAAGTGACAAACCAGTTACTTTAACACCCATTCCTGACTTAATAGCACATCGTCAACACTTGGCATCGGCTTTTCAACAATTACAAACTCAATGTCCCCAGATCCAAGAATCTGCTGATAATCGATTTCGCGTGACTGATTGGACATTTGATGTGCAATCTTTAAGCACAGATGAACTCAAAACCCTGAGTCATCTATGTCAGGAAATGGGTTGGGGTTTTACCTACAGTAACGTACAGTGTCACATCAAACCTCTGGGACAAGACAAGGCAAATGGGTTATTACAGGTGTTGCAAGAATACTTTCCTGAGTACAATACTCCAGAACAAGTTGTGAGTGTTGGCGATAGTCCCAACGATGAAAGTTTATTTGATCACCGTTATTTTCCACTGTCTGTAGGTGTGGCAAATGTGCTGGAGTATGCAAATCAACTTCAGCATCACCCTGTATATATGACTTCGGCTGCTGAAGGAGAGGGTTTTTGTGAATTGGCGCAAATGATTATAGATGCAATACCGCAAGCTGTTAGTTTGTAGGGTGGGCATTGTTCATGCCCAACGCCAGATGCCTCAACGCGCTTAACCCGCGCACGGTGAGACAGCGCGAATGACGGCTCTCCCGCTCTCACGGCGACTGCGTATGCGCAAAGCGCACGCCCAGAGGTCTAAAGCGCAGCGGAACCGGAGGTTCTCCCCGATAGCTGTAAGGCGTGGCGTTAGCCATAGGGCACTGGCTCACGCCACATGCCTCAACGCGCTTAACCCGCGCACGGCAGTGGCTCCCCTACTTCATTGTTAGGACTTACGCACGAGTTAAGAAAGAACAAGACTGTGAGATTGCTTCCTTACGTCGCAATGACACAACTACGTTTCCCTTGCTTGAGCCTGATTGTGATACTAATCTAATTTCTCATTATTACCAGATTTCGCTTCCTGAGGCACAACGAGAACTTTATCAACACGGTTACCATCCATATCCATGACTTCCAAGCGCATACCTTGCCATTCAAAATGATCTGCTGCTGAGGGTATGCGACCTAGATGCGCCATGACAAAACCACCTAATGTTTGATAACTTCCTCGGTGTTCGGACGACAACTCCTCAACATCGAATAGTTCAAAAAAGTCATCAACACCCAACATACCATCCAACAACCAGGAACCATCCTCTCGTTGCACTATTTGAGGGTCTTCTTGGTCATCAACAGAAGGAACATCACCAACGATTTCTATCATGACATCGTTAAGAGTGACTAATCCCTGAATCACACCATATTCATCCACGACTAGCGCCATGTGAGTAACGGTTTGCTTGAACAACTCCAAAACTTTCAAGCCTCGGGTGCTTTCTGGCACATATACGGGTTGTCGTAATCCTACTGTTAAATCCAACTGCTCACCACAGAAACTTCGGGCTAACAAGTCGGTGACTGGGATGATACCTAGCACGTTGTCAAGTCCCCCCTGACAAACTGGATACCGGGAATAAGTGCCATCAATAATCTTTTGGCGGTTTTCTTCAGTAGAGTCCTCCAAATCCAGCCAAAGAATATCTGGTCGGGGTGTCATAAACGAACTAACGGGGCGATCGCCCAAGCGAAAAACTCGCTCGACCATATCTTGTTCTGCTTCCTCAAAGGTTCCCTCCTCAGTACCTTGTTCGATTAAGACTCTAATTTCTTCCTCTGTCACGAGTGGCTCTTTGGACGGTCTGGTACCCAACAACCGCAGCACCGTATCAGTAGCAAGACTTAGTAAATAAACTACAGGAGACGTTAATTTAGACAACGTAAGCATCGGTATAGCGATAACGGAAGCAATAGGTTCCGGGTTGTTTAAAGCCAGCCGCTTAGGTACCAGTTCACCAAGAATTAGTGTCAAAAATGTAATAACTAAAATTGCTAATCCTTTAGCCAGGTGTTGCTTATAATCTGCCTGCAAAGGGATAAAATTTAGAATAGGCGTTAGTCTCTTGGCGATAGTTTCTTCACCATAGGCACCAGACACGATGGTCAGGAGTGTGATCCCAATCTGAACAGTTCCTAGAAACTGATTCGGCGAGGATGCCAGTTCCAAAGCGACGCGTGCTTTAGCATCACCCCGGTCAGCAAGTTGTTGTAGACGCACCTTTCGTACTGAGAAAATCGCCAATTCTGACATGACAAACACAGCATTGGCAAGAATTAAAAGAACAATAATTAGAATTTCGATTGTTGGAGACATCTGTAAAAACTGCCGATACTATCGGCAAACTGTGCTTAACCTTAACCTCTTAGTATCTAGTATGCAACGTGTGATTACGAAACACTCTGCATACAAAAAAGTCATAAATTATAAGTCATAAATTAGCAGCTTAAGACTGATTCGTATATGAACCATGAGTCAGTGGAATAAGTGGTCATTGTACCAGGTATTCATGACCAAGAAAGGGGTGTAGGGGGATAAGAAGAGACTGTTTTTTGGTACATCCATATACCCCAGAGCCAAGGGGGTTTCAAGCCCCCACTAAATCAAAGATGAGCGTGGTTTTTAATTGGTGGTGGATCCGGTGCCCCCACCAATTACTCCCCTACACCCTTACACCCTTACAACGCCAGGTGCCTCAAGTCGGGAAACCCGGACGCCAGATACCTACGGAGGGAGACCCTCATCAAGTACTGGCTCCCCACAGCACTGGCTCCCCTTACCCCCTTACACCCGCGCGTTGTTGACTCTATAGCTAGAGTTCTTTCTGTGTCTAGACTTTTAAAATAGTTGAGGTAAGCGTTAGTATTATGCTTGCCTGCGAGAAGGACTTCTTCATAATTTTGTGATCTATGGCATTTTCTTCCATTGTGCGTGCTTTGGGGCGTTCTGCGCTCACCACTGAACTCCTCTCTAAACTTAATCGGCAACAAGAGTTGCTCTTAAGTGGCATTCCTCGCTTACCCAAAGGTTTGGTCGCTTCGGCGTTGGCTCAAACCCAGAGCAAGAATTTGTTCGTGGTCTGTGCGACTCTGGAGGAAGCCGGACGCTGGACAACACAGCTAGAAGCAATGGGGTGGCAAACGGTACATTTCTACCCAACCTCCGAGGCGTCCCCATACGAACCATTTGACCCGGAAACTGAGATGACTTGGGGGCAGATGCAAGTCCTTGCGGATTTGATACAACTTGCCCGAGGAAGAGATGAGGGAGTAGAAGAGGGAAAGAGCGAAGGAGGGAAGGAGAGCCAACAGTCCCTCACTCCCTCACTCTCTCTCCCCTTACCCAAAATGGCGGTTGTCGCTACTGTCGCCGCGCTACAACCTCATCTACCACCGGCAGAAGCTTTTAAACCTTTCTGCTTCACCCTGAAACGTGGTATGGAATTTGACTTGAAGACCTTCAGTGAAGAAATCACAAAACTGGGGTATGAAAGAGTTCCTTTGGTGGAAACAGAAGGACAGTGGAGTCGGCGCGGCGATATTGTTGACGTGTTTCCTGTGTCCTCAGAGTTACCCGTACGACTAGATTGGTTTGGCGACGAAATTGAGCAGATACGGGAATTTGACCCAGTAACCCAACGTTCTGCCGCCCTTGACAAAATAGACCAGTTGATCCTAACTCCCACTAGTTTTGCTCCCATTCTGATGACAGCACTGAAAGATAGTGCTGAGTTCCAAGTATTGAGTGCTGAATTAAGTGATAACTCAGAAGTTGAGACTCAAGACTCAGAACTCCTTGAGGGTAACCGTCGCTTTTTAGGGTTAGCTTTTGATAAACCTGCTTCCCTGTTAGATTATTTACCTGAAAATACGTTAATTACTATTGATGAACCAGAACAGTGTCACGCCCACAGCGATCGCTGGGTAGAAAATGCCGAAGAACAATGGGAACTGCTTCTCAGCAAGGGAAATGAGGAGATTTCCACGTTATTGCCAAAAATTCATCGCTCTTTTGACGAATGTCTCGCTGATACAGCAAAATTTCCCAAACTAAATCTATCAGAACTGGTCGAGGAAAACAGCGGCATTAATCTTGCCAGTCGCAGGGTGCCAGTTATGCCGCACCAATTCGCTAAAATTGCAGAAACACTGCGACAAGAACGCGATCGCAACTTCTCGGTTTGGCTAATGTCTGCCCAACCTTCGCGTTCTGTGTCCCTGTTGCAAGAACACGACTGTCCCGCCCAGTTTATTCCTAACCCCCGCGACTACCACGCAATTGACAAGCAACAAATTAATCACACACCAGTCGCCCTCAAATATTCCGGTCTTGCTGAACTCGAAGGTTTTATTTTACCTACGTTCCGGGTGGTCGTCGTTACTGACCGTGAATTTTACGGTCAGCACTCCCTGGCGACTCCCAGCTACATCCGTAAGCGGAGAAAAGCTGCTTCTAAACAAGTTGATCCCAATAAGCTGCGTCAGGGAGATTTTGTCGTTCATAAGAACCACGGTGTAGGTAAATTCCTCAAGTTAGAAAGTCTCACACTTAACGACGAAACCCGTGAGTATTTGGTGGTGCAGTATGCGGACGGCTTATTACGTGTCGCCGCAGACCAAGTTGGTGTTTTGTCGCGCTTGCGTACGACAAACGAGAAACCACCAGAACTCAACAAAATGACGGGTAAGGCTTGGGAAAATACCAAGAATAGAGTCCGCAAAGCGATCAAGAAATTGGCAGTGGACTTACTCAAGCTGTATGCATCGCGATCGCAACAAAAAGGCGTTACTTATCCACACGATACACCTTGGCAGCAAGAATTAGAAGACTCGTTCCCCTACCAAGCCACAATTGATCAACTTAAAGCGACTCAGGATGTGAAACGCGATATGGAAAGCGATCGCCCAATGGATCGCTTAGTTTGTGGGGATGTTGGTTTTGGAAAAACAGAAGTTGCGATTCGCGCTATTTTCAAAGCTGTCACCTCTGGTGGAAAACAAGTAGCACTGCTTGCACCCACCACCATCCTGACTCAGCAACATTACCACACCTTAAAAGAACGCTTTGCGCCCTACCCGATTAACGTTGGGTTACTCAACCGCTTTCGGACTGCTGAGGAACGCCGCGATATTTTGAAACGATTGGCGACAGGAGAGTTAGATATCGTAGTCGGGACACACCAACTTTTAGGTAAAAGCGTAGCCTTCCGCGATTTAGGACTTTTGGTAGTTGACGAAGAACAGCGGTTTGGCGTCAACCAAAAAGAAAGAATCAAAAGCTTGAGAACTCAGGTTGATGTACTGACTCTTTCTGCAACTCCGATTCCCCGTACCTTATATATGTCCTTATCGGGAATTCGGGAAATGAGTTTGATTGCGACACCACCCCCATCCAGACGACCGATTCAAACTCATTTGTCACCCATGAATTCAGATAGCATACGCACTGCAATTCGTCAAGAACTCGACCGAGGGGGACAGGTGTTTTACGTTGTTCCACGAGTTGAGGGAATTGAGGAAATAGGAACAGAGTTACGGGAGATGATACCGAGTGCGAGAGTTGCGATCGCCCACGGTCAAATGGATGAAAGCCAATTGGAATCAACAATGCTGACTTTCAGCAATGGTGAAGCGGACATCCTTGTTTGTACCACAATTATTGAATCTGGTTTGGATATTCCGCGAGTCAACACTATTTTAATTGAAGATGCTCACCGCTTCGGACTAGCTCAACTGTATCAACTACGGGGTCGTGTTGGTCGTGCAGGAATTCAAGCTCATGCATGGTTATTTTATCCCAAACAGCGGACGTTATCCGACGCCGCACGCCAGCGGTTACGAGCAATCCAGGAATTTACGCAACTGGGTTCAGGGTATCAATTAGCAATGCGGGATATGGAAATCCGGGGTGTGGGTAATTTGCTTGGTGCAGAACAGTCAGGACAAATGGAGGCGATCGGTTTTGATTTATATATGGAAATGCTAGAAGAAGCTATCCGTGAAATCAGAGGGCAAGAAATTCCTAAAGTTGATGATACCCAAATTGACCTCAACCTGACAGCGTTTGTCCCAGCCGATTACATCACCGATTTGGATCAAAAGATGAGTGCTTACCGTGCGGTTGCAGCTGCAAAATCTAAAGAAGAATTATCGCAGATTGCTGCTGAGTGGAATGATCGATATGGCGCAATTCCTAAACCAGCGACTCAACTGTTGCGGGTGATGGAACTCAAACAGCTGGCGAAGAAACTAGGATTTAGCCGGATTAAACCAGAAAACAAACAGCACATCGTTTTAGAAACGCAAATGGAAGAACCTGGTTGGAAGAACTTGGCTCAAAATTTGTCGGAAACCCTCAGATCACGCTTTGTTTACTCTCCTGGTAAAGTGACAGTGCGGGGTTTAGGAGTAATGAAAGCAGATCAACAATTGCAAACGTTGATTGATGCTTTGGGTAAGATGCAGGGTGCTGTTGTGGAGGAGGCGGTTGTTTAAAATGATGATAAGTAACTCAACCTAATAAACGTAAAATGTCATTACGTTAGCGCAGCGTGCCCGGAGGGCAGCGAAACGCAGTGTAGCGAAGTAATCGCAAATAATCTATTTTACGTTTTTCAATGTTGACTTACTTATCTAATTCAAAATTAAATGGCATACAGTGAGTTTATGTATAAAGTTCTGCAAGCTACTTGTGAAAATGGCAATCTCATACTGAAGGAAAAACTAAGTTCTGAAATGGAAGGTAAAACCCTCAAAATAATTATTGTAGAGACAGATGAGCTTGAAGCAAAGAAAGAACGATTTTTTAGTCTTTTAGACAAACATTCATTTGCTCTGCCCGCCAATTATCAATTCGATAGAGAGGAACTGCATGGCAGATAAAGTGATGATAGACACCAACCTTTGGGTCTATCTATATGCAAAGATCCTCAAGAAAAATATCTAAAAGTTAAAAAAATAATTTCTGAGAATTTTGATTGCTTGACTGTCAGCACTCAGATTTTAGGGGAACTTTATAATGTTTTAACAAAAAAGAATTTGACATCAAAAGAAGAAGCAAAACAAATCATTCAGGAAATTGCTACGAATTTTATTTTACAGTTTTGGAAATTGATACTTTAAAAGTCTTGACAGCACTAGACATAAATTCAGGATATGGATACTCTTATTGGGATAGTTTAGTTATATCTACGGCTTTACTTAGTAATTGCAGCATTCTCTACTCAGAAGATATGCAAAATAACCAACTAATAGAAAAGAAAACAAGAATAGTCAACCCATTGACTGACGTGTAGTTAGATTTTATACTATATTTTTGACTTTCCTGGTAAAGTGACAGTGCGGGATTTAGGAGTGATAAAAGCAGATCAACAATTGCAAACGTTGATCGATGCTTTTAGTAAGATGGTTTCTTGCGTTATGGAGGAGGCGATCGCCTAAAAGGAGAAGTTGGCTAGTAGTAAGTGCTGTTTTCGCGCTTAGCGCCTACTACGAACTTTAATTTCCTTATGCCCTAGTTACGTAATGAGTCATGACTTATTCATCAACTTTTTTGGACAACCCAATATGACTAATATCTTTGCTCCTGAAGAAATTGACACCTTATCCTCAGAAATTGATAACCAACTTAGCGAACTCAGAACGAGATCTATATCAGATTCCAAGGAAGGAGAAACCGAAGGAACCAAAGCATTACCTGTTAAGCAAAGCCAAGTCATTGAAAAAATTACTCAAGAAAACCCCGAAAGTTTTTTGAAAAAATTTGCACGGGCAGCTAAGAGTGACTTGTGTGAACAAGGAGGCGTGCTAAATACTCAGTGGAAAAAGTGGGCTGATCTCAATAATAAAGATGTGATAGATAAGTTTGGCATTGCTTTGGTAGCACTGGGATTTTCTGGTAATATGCTGCAAATTCTGGTTGTTGCTGTTGCCGTGATTGTGATTCATATTGGCGTTAAGGCATTTTGCGAGAATTATTCTTAATATTTTTGTTTTTGGACTGTAAACCGATTATTTCTGGAATTCTAAGTAAGGAGTTTGTATCTATACTCAAGAGAACTCCCACATTTAGCCCTCAAAGTAGCAACCTATGGAATTAAATCTGCGCTTTCCAGAAATCAATCAAGTGATTGTCAAACTTGATGAGCAAGAAACTGAGAGGCTACCTTTTACTTCACCGTTGAGCGCAGAAGACCAAGAAAATATTCGCTGGTATTTAGAAACTTATTCAACGCATTATACCACAGATGTGGATGATGCAAGGGCAAAAGAAATAGCTGATAAATTGGCGCAATGGGGCGAGGATTTGTTTAACGCTGTCTTCCAGCCTCGGACTGCCCAGCGGATATTTAATGATTTCCAGGATGAAGCAGAACCAGGACGCTTATTAACCATCAGCGCCAATCATCCGATAATTTTATCGCTTCCTTGGGAATTGTTGCGTGACCCAGAAGGAACGTATTTATGCCATGAAAATCCGCGAATTTCGATTCGTCGGCGCTTGGCAGGGGCGGGAGGTGGTCGAAGACCGTTTAAAGTTAAGGTAAAAGATTGTTTACGGTTGCTGTTTGTGGTGAGTCGTCCCAGTGATGCGGGGTTTATTGATCCGCGTGGTGAGGCGCAGGCGGTTTTGGAGGCGATCGCACAAGAAGCAGCCGGACGAGTTGAGGTAGAGTTTTTGCGTCCAGCGACGTTGGATAATTTGGTAGCGCGGTTGGAAGACTCCCGCAAACCCCCTGTGGATATTGTGCATTTTGATGGGCATGGGGTGTTTGATGTTGATGGGCGGTTTCATGAACGGGCAAAACACAGCGATCGCTTAGCAGCAACAAAAGGCGATCATCAAAATAACGGCAATACGGGTTATCTGTTGTTTGAGGATAAAGAAGGGAAAACAGCCCTGATTACTGCCGAAACTTTGGGTGATATGCTGAACCGCCAAAAAGTCGGGTTAATTGTCCTGTCTGCTTGTCAGTCAGCGGCGATGGGTGGTGAGGATGGAGAAGATGCAATGGGTTGTGTCGCCGCCAGGTTAACTCATGCGGGAATTCCAGCGGTGTTGGCGATGACTCATTCGGTATTGGTGACAACCACCCAGCAATTGTTTGCCAAATTTTATCAGGGTTTGGTGTCGGGCGTTGGTATGGGCGAGGCGTTGGATAATGCGCGGCGGGACTTGTATCTCAACCGGGAACGCGGGGAACGACAACGGGGTGAGGAACGGATAACTCTAAAATTGCAGGACTGGTTTTTACCAGCACTCTATCAAGCCGGTGGAGATACACCGTTGTTAACTTCTACTCTCCACTCCTCCCCTCTCCCCCTCCCCGACTCCTCCTCATGGGGAAATTTGCCGCCTTTACAAGAAGCAGGATTTTTTGGTCGCAGTCGGGAATTGTGGGAGATAGAACGGTGGTTTGTGCAGGGGACACGCCGCTTAACAGTTTCGGGTTTTGGTGGACAGGGAAAAACCTATCTCGTTCAAGAAGCAGGACGCTGGTTGCACCGCACAGGGATGTTTGAGAAAGTGTGTTTTGTTGATTATGCTGCCTTCCAAGGTGTGGATGCGGTAGGATTGGCAGTCAGTACCCTGGCAACAGTGTTGGAAAAGAATTTAATTGATGCTGCCGCAGCAACTCAGGCATTGAGAAACCAAGCAACTTTGCTGATTTTAGATAACTTGGAAAGCTTGTCCCCGGAACCTTTACAGGAACTATTAACCGTGGCGAAACAATGGTCTGAGGTTGGGGAATGTCGGGTGTTAATCACGACTAGAACGCCAGATTTTACCCATCCTGATTATCTCACACAAGGTAGTCGCAAACATATTTCCTTGCCGTTGGGAGGTTTGGGACGAGAAGATGCTTTGGCGTATTTCCAGAGTTTGATCAAACTGCCCCCAGCACCCAAAGTTGACCCGCCCAAACGCGAGGTGTTGTTGGAATTATTTAAGCTGGTGGATTTTCATCCCCTGTCGATTGGTTTGTTAGCGAGACAGTTGAAAATGCGTCGTCCAGCAGAGTTGGGACAAAGGTTGGAAGCGTTAATTGCCCAAACACCAGATAACCCCTTGTTGGCGTCGTTGAATTTGTCTTTGGAAAAGTTGGACGCTGAGGCGATGCAGTTATTGCCTCGGTTGGGCGTGTTTCAGCGTGGGGCGTTTGAGAATATGCTGCTGGGTATCACTGAATATTCTGAGTTACAGTGGCAAAAGCTGCGTCCAGCATTGGAAGCTACTGCTTTGATTCAGCCCGAACGCCTGCCTGGTGTCCGCTTTCCTTATCTCAAGTTTCACCCGACTTTAGCCCCTGCTTTGTGGTCGCGTTTGTCATCAGAAGTACAAACAGAACTGCTTGCCCGTTATCGGCAGCAATATTGTGTACTGTCTGCCTTTTTGTATGAGGAAGATAGCCAAAATCCCCATCAAATCCGTGCCATTGCCCAATGGGAATTGCCGAATTTACTCTATGCAGTTCACGGGGCGTTGGATGCAGGTGAAAAATGGGCAGTGGATTTTGTTGACTATGTAAACAGATTTCTCGACTACTTCGGACTCAACCGCGATCGCACTTTACTCACCCAACGGCTTGCCCAGTTAACTGAAGAAGTCGGTTCCGAGAAATGGTATCTCTCGCGTACTAATTTAAGTGAACAATTATTCAATGCAGGGCGCTATCAAGAAGCGGCGCGAGTGTTTGGTGAGATACTGGCAGGATTGGGTGAGCAACCGAATTATCACCGCTGTGTTACTTTAACTCGACTGGGGCAGTGCTTGAATGAACAAGGACAAGCATCACAGGCAGCAGAAGTCTTGCGTCAGGGGTTGGCAGAGGCGCAACAATTGGAACAGTCTGATAATGTGAAGCAACTGATAGGAATTTTGCAGGGTGATTTGGCGAATGTGCTGACGGATATGGGAGATTATGGTGAGGCACGCATCGCTTATGAGGCGTCATTGACTATTAAAAAAGAACTGGGAGACTTTCGTGGTGCTGCGCTATCAAATGGAAACCTTGGCACTTTCGCCCTGTTGCAAGGCAACCTTTCAGAAGCCGAACAGCGTTACCGTGAAGCACTAACGACTTTCCAGCAACTGCGTGAACCAGCAAAGGAAGCAGTGTTTTGGCATCAACTGGGTATGGTGTACCAAAAAGACAAGCAGTGGGACGCTGCGGAAAATGCCTACCGACAAGCAGCACAGATTCAAGAATCTCAAGGTAATTTGGCAGGTGCAGCAACGACTTGGCATCAATTAGCTGTAGTCAATCAAGATGCTGGCAAACTGACAGAGGCAGAGGCTTGGTATCGCAAGGCAATTGAAGCTGCAAAAGCAACAGGAAATTGGTTGAAAGTATCAGGGTCACTCAACAACCTTGCTAACTTATTACAAAACCAACCGCACCGCTTAACCGAAGCACGGCAATTGGCAGAAGAGGCATTAGCTATCGACCTAAGCTTAGATCCCGCTGCGGCTGAGATTTGGAAAACCTATAGTATCTTGGCTAAGATTGCCGACAAACAGGGCGACACTACCCAAGCACGGGAATATCGTCGTCTGTCGCGACAAGCAAAGGCGGCGTTTGCCGGGACACAGTATGAGTTGTGGAATTTTGGGCAGTTGATTGCTTGGGTAGTAGCCGCTGTGGATGATGCAGAAGCGAGGCAACAGCTAGAACCTATGCTGGAAGAATTGGTGAAAGAAGAATTGGTGAAAAATGGTTTGGGTAATTTCGTAACTGCTATCCATCGCATATTAGACGGTGAGCGTGATCAGGAGGTGCTGTGTGAGCCGTTGGATTGGCAAGATTCTATGATTATCTTCGCTATCCTGCAAGGTATTGCTGATCCCCAGTCGCTTGAGGCGTTGTTGGAATGATCTTGATGGGGTGATCGCGTGATACGGAATTACATCGTTGCGAGTTCCGCGATCACAGAACGTAGACGCCGGAGGGGGCTTCCCGCAATCTGCCGCAATCTCAAACCTTGATTTTACGTTTTCAGTGCGTAATATCAAGCCCGGTTAATTACCCGTAATAAATTGACCCCACTCGCCTATCGGCACCCTCCCCTGTCCCAATACGGTTCGGTTAGCTTGTTTATCTCAAGGGAAATCCCCCCAACCCACGCGCTTGTGCTACAACGGGGAGATCCCCCCAACCCCCCTTAAAAAGGGGGGCTAGTTTAAGCCGTCCGTCGAACTCACGTTAGTTTACTCTTTTACCCCCTTTTTAAGGGGGTCGCCGCAGGCGGGGGGATCTTATTCAAACCATATTGGGGCATGAGTAATACGAAAGCTACTTATAATATCATCTCCGTTCAAAGAACCGTCATTGCGACCGAAGGGAAGCAATCCCAAAATCTTGCGATTGCCACGCTCCACTGCGTTCCACTCGCAATGACATATTAAGGGTGATTTGCCGGACATCATATAAGTCCTGACAAATACATTTGCAAATGCTTCCCAAACTTTGTGCAGACTGCTACATAGCTCATTTATGTCTTGGTATTTTGTGATATATCTCACACCAAACTAGTGAGCCAATAGTTATAATAAGAAGTATATATAAATCACATCAGAATAATATATAGCTTAGGTATGAGCTAAATGATTCTTCTGGACAAAAAAACTACACCTCAAGGTGGTATGTGGTTTTTGCTGAGGTCGTTTACATTCAAAATATGAAACGACAATAACAAATTTAAGATTTCAATCAGTATAAAAGCTTTCTTTATAATTTTTTTATAGTATTGTATTAGGGTGAACAGTTTTTCACAGTACGGTCAGTTTAAATAAAAATGATATACGGTGTTTACAAAACTAAATCTTCCGTGTATACATATATTTGGTATTGCCATGATTCTGTTTCAAAAGCTAGGTAAATAGATTTTATGGACAGCCAAAAACCCGTAACCAAACCATTCAAATTTTAAGGTGAACTTAGCTATGACTGCTCTCAAAACTCCAAATCGTGGTCAACGTATTTTCTTCCCTGGTTTTGTTCATTCTGAGTTGCAAGCTCATCAAACACTCAATCCAAATCAAATAGCTCAACCGAAAGTTGATTTACTTCAACCATTGCGTCGTAAGCTTGATTCTTTAGAAATTAAAAATCCGAAATTGGCGAAGTTTCTTGCAAGAATGATCCCGGCTCAATGTCCTTTTGAGCGAGATATCCTGCTGTTTGGTCGCAAAATTGCCCACATTCCCCCAATGTGCAAATTAAATCCGCTGTACGACGAACTTGTGGGATTACGTTTTCGTGCTTTGTGTTATTTGGCTGATGTTTGCGGTGAGGATATTCAATCTTACTGTTAAACTGTGAAAAAAATCACTTATGTAAGGTCACAACTTGGCTCGCAGTGCAAGTTTTATCTTATATATGATCGATGTCTTTGCGTCAGCTTGCTCCTCCGTTATAATGATTGCATTCTCACACGACTTGTACACCGTCAGATAATACTCACACCAACGACGATTAATGTCTGCCAGTGCCAATCGTGAGATTATTGCCAACCATAGAGCACAACAGTACTGAACCATCTCCAATAGTTGAGTTATCTCCCGCCTCCAAAGAACCGTGAAAGACGATCTTATGATCTTCTAGCACCCTCAAGAGCACGGAAAGTAACGCGGTTTTCTATTCTCAATTTTGCCAATGATAATTGATGAACCTTCACCAGGCTCAACAAGTCATACCATGTTGGATTTTAGATTTACCGATTGTGAAAGAGTTACTGGTAATCGCTTAATGCGTTTTATTTGTCCCAATCATTTTTCTAATAGGTGTCAGCTAGGTTGCTTTGTTGAGCCAAGGTTATAATTTTCCACAGAAGTGATAGCTTCTTTGAATATCACCTTGGCTGAAGGGAACAAACAATGGAGATTAACGTAGAACATCAACCGAGCATTGAGCAGCTTAACGAACTGGGTGTGTTCAAATGGGGGATTTGGACAAAGGAAGTCTCAAAGTTCCCTTGGACTTATGACACTCAAGAAACATGCTATTTTTTAGAAGGTGATGTCATCGTTACACCTGAGGGTGGCGAATCAGTGCAGATGGGTAAAGGTGATTTGGTGACTTTTCCGGCTGGAATGTCCTACACTTGGGATATTAGAAGCGATGTCAAGAAACATTATTGTCTTGATTAGTCAGTCATTTAGGAATTATTGAATTAAGAGTATTTCCAGAATTCCTAATTCAGCATTTAATAATCTATCCTTAAAAAGGTGCAACCTTCATAAGGACGTGGAAGAAAAATGTTATTGCATTTAAGCACCTGGCAGGAAGTCGAGGCTTATCTCCAACAGTCTAGGGGTATTATTTTCCCTATTGGTTCCACAGAACAACACGGACCAACAGGATTAATTGGGACAGATGCGATTTGTGCGGAGGCGATCGCCCGTGGTGTGGGTGAAGCGACTCAAGCAATAGTAGGTCCGACAATTAATGTGGGCATGGCATTACACCATACTGCTTTTCCTGGTAGTATAAGTCTGCGTCCCAGCACGATGATTCTAGTGCTGCGGGACTACATCACCTGTTTAGCTAAAGCTGGTTTTACAAAATTTTACTTTATCAACGGACACGGCGGTAACATAGCCACCCTCAAGGCTGCTTTTTCTGAAATATACGCCCACTTGGAAGATATACAAATTCCCAACGCGCAACGAGTGCAATGCCAAGTTGGTAACTGGTTTATGTGCGGTTCAGTTTACAAGTTGGCAAAGGAATTATATGGGGATCAAGAAGGTTCCCATGCAACACCAAGCGAAGTTGCAGTGACTCAATTTGTGTATCCAGAAGCGATAAAGCAAGCACCTCTTTCAGAAGAAGTTGGTACTGGACACAGAATTTATGGTGCTGCTGACTTCCGCCAGAAATATCCAGATGGCAGAATGGGTTCAAATCCGGCTTTGGCGACACCTGAACATGGGAAGCAGTTATATGAATTGGCGGTGAAAGAACTTAGCAACTGGTATTTGGAGTTTTTAAACGCGGATTAAATGATGAGAAGATTTGATCCCCTTATGTTTTTAAAAAGGGGACTTTTATCTTCCCCTCTTTTTTAGGGTTGGTTGGAGGGAGGAAAATTTTATATTGTTTCTGGTTGAATCTGAATAATTCAGGACTTACGCAAAATCATGAAAAAATAAACCGCAAAGGACGCAAAGAGCACAAAGGTAAGAGGGTTTAAGAGGGTTTTTGCGTAAGTCCTATAATTAAAAAACCGCAGAGGCGCAGAGAACACAGAGGAAGAGAAAAGAGAAATCATTTCAATGCAAACAGATTTACAGCACATTGCAAGTAAAGGACGGGCGAGATGCCCATCCCACAAGACTTTTCTTGATGAGTTAATTAACCGCGAGCAATACCCTCTTGACGCGCCGCACGTTGCACAGCACCAGCAACAGCAGTCACGACTCGCTCATCAAATACAGAAGGAACGATGTGTTGTCTATTAAGGTCTGAGGGTTTAATTAAGGATGCGATCGCACTCGCTGCTTCCAGATACATTGTGGTAGTAATTGTTGCAGCCCGACAATCCAAAGCACCACGAAATACACCCGGAAATGCCAAAACATTGTTGATTTGATTCGGGTAATCACTACGACCTGTTGCCATAACTGCAACATCGTCTTTGATCAACTCTGGCTGAATTTCAGGAATCGGATTTGCCATTGCAAACACGATTGGGTCTTTTGTCATAGAGCGCACCATTTCTGGTGTTAAAACGCCCGGTGCACTCAAACCAATAAAGACATCTGCACCTTGTAAAGCACCTGCCAGGGTTCCTTGAGCCTTGACTGCAAATTCGCGCTTTTCTTCTGTCAAGTCAGTGCGACTGGTAGAAAGAATACCTTTCGAGTCGCACATCCAAATTTTTTCTGCTCCTGCTTTTCTAAGTAACCGGGCGACAGCTACACCAGCAGCCCCAGCACCGTTAATCACAATGCGGATGTCTGCCATTGACTTTTGTACTACCTTGAGAGCGTTAAACAACGCTGCTAAAGTGACAATTGCCGTACCATGTTGGTCATCGTGAAAAACGGGGATATCTAATTCTTGCCGTAGTCTTGCTTCAATTTCAAAACAGCGGGGAGCAGCGATATCCTCTAAATTGACACCCCCAAATACCGGAGCAATATTTTTGACAGCTTCGATAATCTTGTCAGTATCTTGGGTATCAAGGCAGATAGGAAAGGCATCAATCCCAGCGAATTCCTTAAACAGCATAGCTTTGCCCTCCATAACTGGTAAGGCGGCTGCTGGACCAAGATTTCCCAACCCCAAAACAGCAGTGCCATCAGTAACAATAGCAACAGTGTTTCGTTTGATGGTGAGGTTGTAAACTTCTTCTGGATTTTCGGCGATCGCAGTACAGATTCTTCCAACTCCTGGCGTGTAAGCCATCGACAAATCAGACACACTTTTTAGGGGAATTCTGCTGGTAATGCTGATTTTCCCGCCACGATGCAAATTAAAAGTGCGATCGTAGACATTGAGTACCTTAACATCAGGCACAGCTTTCACCGCTTGCACAATTGTCTCAGCATGATCACTACTAGCTGCATCAACGGTGATCTCGCGAATGGAAATAGCCCTTGTTTGCTCGATTAAATCAATTTGACCAAAATTACCGCCACTGGTAGCTATAGCCTTGGTTACGTTAGCCAACATTCCGACGCGGTTAGGAATTTCCAAGCGGAGTGTCAAGCTAAAACTAGAATTAGGAGTCAGATCTGCCATGCTTTGTTGATTGTGGGTTTTAGATTTAGATTTTAGACCAAATATTTCTAATTAATACTTATTTTCTCCATCTCCACCCAGCTGTGTTACTTCTTCCACTCCCAATACGTTCGGATAAGCGATCCTATCTGATTTCTGAAAATTATTAACCGCCAAGACGAGGCAGTGCGTTGCGGGGGTTCCCCCCGTTGTAGCAACTGCCGTGCCAAGAACGCCAAGAAAAGAAAGAACAGAGAATTTCACAAATGATTTAGGATTGCTATATCTTCTGCTAAATCACATTCTGTGCCACAATCGGTATCAAGCATCAGGTGAGGAACTTGTGCAGCTTTAGGTGAATCAAATGCTGGGAACAACGCTCCGAGAGCGCTACGAAATTATAAAATTTTTGGGAACAGGGTTTAGTGAGACTTATCTGGCTCAAGATAAAGACTTACCTGGCAAACCATATTGCATAGTTAAGCAACTCAAGCCCCAGCTTTCCGATCCGTTTGTCTTGCAAACAGCCACACGTTTATTTGAAACGGAAGCACAAGTCCTGTATAAGTTGGGTAACCATGACCAAATTCCGCGACTTTCAGCGCATTTTCAGGAAAATGGAGAATTTTATTTAGTTCAAGAATTTATAAACGGTGATATTCTAAGCAACGATCTTATACCAGGTAAACAGTGGAGTGAAGATAAAGTTATTAACTTTTTGCAGGATATTTTAAAAATATTAGAGTTTGTTCATCGGCAGAATATTATTCACCGCGATATTAAACCTTCAAATATTATTAGACGTACCTCAGATGGCAAGTTAGTTCTGATTGACTTTGGGGCAGTCAAAGAAAAAATCAGTACCTTGAAACCTAACTCTCAAGGAGAGACAGTCTCTATTGGCACTCCCGGCTATGTGCCTCATGAACAAGCTATTGGCAATCCAGAATTTAACAGCGACATTTATGCTTTAGGTATCACTGCTATCCAAGCCCTGACAGGAATTTCGCCTAAACAACTCCCAAAAAATCCAGAGACTCATGAAGTTGTTTGGCGAGATTTGGTACAAGTGAAACCTCAGCTAGCAGATATTTTAGACAAAATGGTGCGTTATGATTCTCGTAAGCGCTATCAGTCAGTCAATGAGGTTTCACAAGCGCTTTCAAGCTTAGTCACAAAAAAAAATTAAAGAAGTGGCGAAATAGAAAGATTGCTTTAGCTTTGGTGTTGGTTGCTCTTGTCCCTTGTATAGTTGTTTTGGTTCCAGAAATACGAGAGAAAATATTCGCTTCATCACATAATGATTCATCGTTAACTAAAACTCCATTTTTGACTTATGATAGTTCTAACTATTTTATGCTTAGGATGAAATATCCTAAAAATTGGAAAAGTCAAAATATAGAAGATAGATTTACGGGTGATGTCGCTAAATTCTTTCTTCCTCAAAACAACGATTCAAACTCTTTTAAACCAGAAGTATCTGTAGAAATGGAAGATTTGAAAAAACCTATTTCATTACCTGATTATACAAATTTAAAAGTTAATCAAATCACTCGGTATTTAAAAAATCCTAGAAGGAATGAATCGCATCCAGCTAAATTAGCAAATCTACCAGCACATGAAGTTATTTATACAGGAAAGCAAGAACAATATAATGTTAAGAGGATGGCAGTTTGGGCAGTAAAAGACAACAAAGCATACATCGTGACTTACACAGCGGAAGAAAGTCAATATGATGCTTTTTTAGAAACTGCACAGGCAATGATTAATTCGTTGGAAATTCGCAAAAGTGCGTCCACGCCGTCTAAATAAGAAAAACAAATTCTGCCTTCATATCATGTCTGGATGAACACTTATAAAAAACCAAAAACCTCACCCTGCCCTATCGGGCATCCCTCTCCTTACTAACGAGAGGGAATGAGTGCAATAGGACTTACTCTCCAGCTTGTTGTTTGAGCAAATTCACCACATTATCAGATAACCATAAACCCGCATCGCGTAAAGCTTCAATTCCTTCTGATACGCTCTTAATCAGTCCGCGTCGTTTCGCTCTTATGAGTATGCCTCCTGTACCAATGGTAGTGATGCCCAAGACTTGACCACAACGCCGCGCTGCTCTATCGTCAACAATAGCTGCGCAATCTAAAGTTTTCAAAGCTAGACTCAATACTTGTGATTCTCCGTTGCCTAAATCCCAAGCTGCAACTTCAGGAGCAATCGTAGTCATTTCTACTCGTTGTATCCAAGAGACTCTAGGTAATTGTCTTGATGCAGCATCATCTTCACCTGCGATTGTAACTTCTTCAAATACACCTGAAGGAACTAATATTTCCGCGAACAATTGCGGGAGTAATTCTGCTTGCTGACTTTTAAAGAGCACAATAAGAGGTGAAGAGTTAATGATGATGCGATTAATCGACATTCCCCATTTCCTCAGCTAATTCCTCAGTAGTATATTGCATAAAATCTACTCGGTAACGAGACAAAGCATTAATAAATTCTGCCCGAGTAAGTCCAGCAATTTCTGCAGCTTTACCTTGAGAGACTTCGCCTAATTCATACCATTTTACGGCTGCCGCAATCCGCATTTCTTGGACGAATTCTTCGGGATTTTTGCGGAGAGCAGAAAATACAGTCTCCGGTAATTGGATTGGGACTGTTCTCATAGAAGACTGTTCCTTGTTTACTAAACATTATTTGATATCAGTTCTTTGTCTCGTGCAGCAGGCGCAAACAAGTGCGCAAAAATAGCGAATGAATGCAAGAAATTTACTGACTGCGAGATGGGCGAGATGTTATCTCCTTAATCTTAGGATTTTCTAAAAGCTTTTTCGCATCTGCTATTAGCTTATCGCCCCAGAATTGTTTTTTGAGAAACTTGACATCAGCATACCTTTTGTCTAAGCGCAGGGCTGCTTCTGCCATTGATAAACCCCGTTGCTGCTCTCCTTTACTATAGAGTGCGACTGCAAGAGCTTATTGAGATTCTACCTTTTTGCTATCATTATTAATAGCAGTTTGAAACTGACGCATAGCTGCTTCTATATCTCCTTGTTCGTATTTGACCAACCCAATGTTGTAGTAGGCTTTTGCATATTTGGGATCTAACTGAATTGCCTGCTTATAATCTACCAGGGCTGCTTGCTTGTCTCCCGACAGATGGCGGAGAATACCCCTGTTGTTGTAGGCTTTTGCATATTTGGGGTCTAACTGAATTGCCTGGTTATAATCTGCTAGCGCTGCTTGCTTGTCTCCCGACTCCTCGCGGAGAACACCCCTTTGGAAGTAGGCTTTTGCATATTTGGGGTTTAACTGAATTGCCTGGTTATAATCTGCCAGCGCTGCTTGCTTGTTTCCCGACTCAGCGCGGAGAGCACCCCTGTTGTTGTAGGCAAGTGCCAATTTGGGGTCTAACTGAATTGCCTGGTTATAATCTGGCAGGGCTGCTTGCTTGTCTCCCGACTCATAGCCGAGAATACCCCTGTTGTAGTAGGCTAAGGTTGTTCCGGTTGAGTTCCATCCTGATACACGTAAGGATTACCCCAAAGAGGTTCAGCGTGCATTCCATTGATAGCTACCACCTCACCAAAGCGATTGAGCAGTGGTCCTCCACTCATACCTTTTTGCAAATCGTTAGTATATCCAATTTGGTATCCACCTTCTAAAGCTTTCTTCAGAATTAAAGAAACTTTACCTGTTTTAAAAACAAAGCCTTGGTCCTGATTTCTGTCAAAATCAAAGGGAAATCCAGCTGCAAACACTTCATTGCCCACATTCAAACTTGATGCAGAACCAATAGAGGCGATCGCATAGCTGACTTTAGGACTGCGAAACTGCAAAACAGCCAAATCATTGTTTTTAAAGTAGGGAAGAGAGTTTTTGGTGCTAGGGACATCAGCCACATACACATAACCGTCGGGGGTTTGAATTTGATAGGGAGGCTTGCCTGACTTGAGTACATGAGCATTCGTCAGTACTGTATAAACTGAGCCTTGTTTGTGAATCAGAATACCTGACCCCAGAAAGTTTTTTGACAAGACTTTGACTGTAATCGACTTAGCTTTGTATTGCAGTTGGTTTCCCAAACGTTGGGTTAACAGTTGCTCAACACAAACCCCGACATTCGGTGCTGATGCTACCGACGAAATTGATAAACTACCAATACAGGCAACCAGTAGAAGTAAGCGCCATTGCATGTTGATTTAGTTTGCAATTTGCTTAACATTTCCAAACAGGTTGTCCTGCTGGACAAGATGTGCTTCCTCTACCTTCCATCTTAGAAAGGAGTTTTTGGACATCAAGGTAAGCTGCGTCTTTTTCTGAGGAAACAACATCTCTGTTGGTGTTACCACTGAGTTCAACGATTCCAGGACCAGCCGCACTGCGACCATAAAGCAGTTGTTGTAGAATATCCTCAGGATTTTTACCAGGCTTGAGGGTGACCAATATTTCCTTAGGCAAACAAGGACCACCTTTTTCGCCAGCAACGCACAATACAGGTTGACGCTCGGATCTACTAGTACGGAGGAAATTTAGCGTGCCGTTCTCGTAGAATCGTTGGAATCTGGCAGATATATCTTCACAGCGCCTTTCAGGAATCCAAGGAGGAGCAAATCCTGCATCAACCCAGCGAATCATCGGGATGTTTCCCCGTGAGGTGCGAACCAGTGTTGCTGGAACACCCTTGCTCATTCCGCAGAAGAACTTTTGGTTTTGAGCATAACTTGGCTGAGTCAGAGTTGCTGTAGAGGTGATGGTGAAGGCGACAGCGTAAAGCGCAGTGCTTTTACGAACCTTCGGACTGAGTATATCCGCAAATAAATTGAGTTTCATAGTTATTTCAATCCCTATGAAATTATACTAAAATATTTAGTTTTCGTGAGTGATTTTCCTGATTTGATCAGGACTTATAGCAATCCTATTTGATTTGTGTGAAAGTGCCTGCGCTTAGCGCATAAATTGCTGGAGTCCACCAAACCCGGTTTCTTGCAAAAACCGGGTTTCTAATTTTTAATGATAAGGGTGAAGTGTAATTTATTTAGCTGAAAATCGCCACAATCACTTAAGTAACTGCGCACCGCCTTATTTTGGTACTCGTCTGGGAGTTGGGGTAGTTTTCTCTGGCGCTGATGAGGAAGGAGTGGGGGTAGAAGGTGGTGTACTTTGAGAATTAGGATTAAAAACATTTACTAAAGCTTGCACCAACGCATCCCGCTGGCGACGGTTTAGCCGTGCAATTGCAGCGCGATCGCCATCAAAAGGATTTTTTTTCAGAGTATCATTCCCAGGATAAGTCGTTTCATACATCACTTCATTAGCACCCAGGTAATCAGCCAAAGTCAACTTCCAATCCAGTCGATAGTTTGGTGGACGTCCCTTCAAATAGGAGTGATACCGTATCATACGACTGACCAAGGTGTTATTTTCTGAAACTTTGCCCGTTTCTTTGCTAACGTACTGATTTTCTCGCGCTAAGTCGGGTAATTGTTGATAAACTGCTTGCCAAGCATCACCAGGAGTAACTCTTTGAGCGTCAGCCGGTTGGGAAGAACTCAAAAGAAGTAGACTCATCAGTATTATCCCAACTCCCCTAATCATGTGCTGGAAGGGGAGATGGGGAGATAGGAAGAGTGTTAGCGCAGCGTTAACGAAGTGGACCGTAGGTCGCCGTAGGCTGGGAAAGCGGGAGTAAGGGAGATGAGGGAGTATTTTGTTCCCCTGCTTCCCCTGCTTCCCCTGCTTCCTTGTCTCCTGCTTCTTTGCGGTAGACATCACTCTAGACTTCACCAATAATTTCTGGTTGAGTCAGTTCATCAGACATTTCGATAATTGCCCTCAGTACTGGTTTCATCATTACATCATCAGCATTATCAAAGTCTTCATAACGCCGACGCTTTGCACGATTTGCCACTTGAACTGTAATGCGGTAGCGATTTGAGGCTGCACCAATGAGATCCTCAGCACGGTGCATAACTTGCGATTGAGTCGTCTCGAACTTAGAACGCTTTAGCATAATTACTGGTTCAGTGAAGTCATTCTCTTCAGTTTAGCAGCACCAACATGGTTACTGCCTTGTGTTAAGTTACAAGCAACCTTTCTGTTGATAGAGGTTGATACTTTTTTATCACTTTATAAGTATTTTGTAATCTCATAACATTATCTCATGCCTGACCTTGTTGACACTGCTATCAACGCCGGAAATTTCAACACGCTGGTAAAGGCGGTTGTTGCCGCAGAACTCGTAGACATATTCAAAAGTCCCGGTCCGTATACAGTTTTTGCACCCACGGATGAGGCATTTAATAAGCTACCACCTGGAACTTTAGATTCATTGCTCCAAGACATCCACAAATTAAAAAATATTCTCATGTATCATGTAGCCTACGGCGATGCTATGTATGAAGATTTAATTGAAATTGACCATGCTGAAACACTAGAGGGGTCAATTGTGGCAATTGATTCTGCTGATGGTAAAGTGAAAGTGAATGACGCCAATGTCGTAAAAACTGACATTATTACCGACAATGGCGTCATCCATGTTATAGATGCAGTGTTGATGCCTGCAATCATTGCAGGAAAATAGGGGTGCAATCTACTGCACCCCTGCAAGGGTAGGAGAAGTCAATAACTAGGGGTGTAAGGGGGTAAGGGTATAGGGGTGTAGGGGAAATAATTAGTAGGGGCACAGAACCCACTACTAATTCAAGACCACCAAATTTACAATTTGGTGGTCTTGAACCGAAATAGCTTCGGGGTAGGGGTGTACAACTAAAGAAGATCCGGGCGTTTTTCCCCTACACCCTTACACCCCTATACCCCTTTCATTTACCCTACACCTATAATGGAGCCTGAGCGTGGAGCAAGACTTAAAGTCAGATTCCTAGATTCTCCCTCAACACTCCACTTCACCTCTGCAGCGCCATATAAAACCTTATTAGGTTGAGTGTTCAAATTTGTAATCTCAACATTCCCTTTTGCTTCAGCAGTACCAACATTAACCGCAACAATTAATTCTTCTGTTGCCAAAATTCGCGCAAAGATATAGAGTTCTCCTTGAGCATATAGGACTTTGTAATCGCCTGTACGCAAACATGGGTAAGCATGTCTGATGGCAATTAATTCGCGATGAGTCTTGAGAATTTCCCTATCCCAATTAGCTTCTAGTGGAAAACCACGACGAGAGTCTGGATCTATCGCTCCAGGTAAACCAACTTCATCACCATAATAGATACTGGAAGCACCAGGAAAGGTAAGAAGCAGTAAAGTTGCTAATTCTGAACTTGCTTTATCACCACCAGCAATAGTCACCAACCGTGCTGTATCGTGACTCGCAAGTAGATTTAGTTGAGTCAGTTGAATCTCCCAAGGGTAAAGTTTCAAGAGTCGTTCAATTTTCTCAGCATACTCAGGCGCGAACAACGGTGGGTAGGGCTTGTAGTCGCGGCTTTGTACTTGTTCGAGAACAACGCGATCGCCTGCAGTGAAACCAATAGTCGGTCCTGCAAACAAATAATTCATCACCCCATCAAATTGAGTTCCATCCAACCATTCACGGGAGTCTCCCCAAACTTCGCCGACAATATAAGCTTCGGGATTAATAGCTTTGACTCGCTGACGGAACTCTTGCCAAAAACCAGGAGTTTTAATCTCAAAAGGCACATCCAACCGCCAGCCATCAATGCCGAATTTAATCCAATATTCGGCAATTTCCATGATATATTCTCGCACTTCCGGGTTATCATGATTAAACGCTGGCAGCGCTCGATTGTCATTCCAACCCACATAATTAGCAGGAAACTCACCGTTGTAAGCAGAAACGGGCCAGTTTTCTATTTTGAACCAATCTACCCAAGGTGAATGAGGACCATTTTCCAAAACATCGTGAAAAAAGAAAAATCCACGACTAGAATGGTTAAATACCCCATCCAGAACAACTTTAATATTCCGCGCGTGAGCAGCGTCTAGCAATTCCCTAAAAGCCGCGTTACCCCCCAGCATTGGATCAACCTGATAATAGTCGTGTGTGTGATAGCGGTGATTACAAGCCGACTGAAAGATTGGTGTGAAATAAATGGCATTAATTCCCAAGTCTTGTATATAATCTAACTGCTCTAGAATCCCCCACAAATCTCCTCCCTTATAACCTTGGAGTGTAGGCATAGCTTCCCAGTCTTCCCAAGCTGCATTTCGTAAAAGCCGTTTCCGGGATTGTTTGCTTTTAGCAAACCGATCTGGAAAGATTTGGTAAAAAACAGCGTGTTTAACCCAGTCTGGTGTTTGAATATCCATAAATGATTCTCTATTTCTCCACAGCAATAGTTGCAGATCTCTGGCTCTTACGACTCACACTTGTGGTAGAAAATTTAACGATTCTTCACAAGACTGACTTATTTGCCTACTTCTGTACTCCCTGATCTTCCCGTGGTGTGCCTCACCTAAAATATACTGTTGGCTCAAGGCTAGTGTGGAGAAACTAGCCTCAGTCCTATCACACCAATGAGAATTAAGCCAATACAACTAAGGCGGCGCGCTTCAAGAGGTTCTTGAAATAAAACTATACTCAACAAAACCGTACCAACGGCTCCTATACCTGTCCAGATAGTGTAAGCAGTTCCAACTGGAAGTGTACGCAAGGCTTTAGACAAAAAGGTGAAACTCAGTATCATAAGGGTAACAGTAGCGACACTGGAACCAAACTTAGTAAACCCTTGTGCATACTTTAAACTAATTGCCCACCCTACCTCAAATAAACCAGCAATAAAAAGATAGATCCAAGCCATGTGCTCGTTCCAATACATTACAACAATCTAAAACTGAGGAGTTTTACCGAGTCACAGTAGGGATACTTTTCGCAACTGCTTCAGTGTGCATTGTATTTAGTTTAACATAAAAAATCTTGTTGTCTATAATGACATCTGCCTGATAATTTCAGCTTCCGACTTCCAAACAGATGCTGGGGATCGCCAGTAAAAACTATTTTCCCGTTCCATAAGGTGATAACCGATAAGTTCCCGTCGTGATGACGCCCAATAATTTCATTCACTTGACGTTCCTTTGTAAGTCACTTCTTGCTCAAATTTTCTGACTAACCACCTGAGTATGACAAAGCGTTTTTTGCGGGAAGCAGGAATCTTTATCAGGCGTGTACCATCAAGATAATTTCTAAGTACTTTTTATTCCCATGTTTCTAAATTGACATTTTTGATTTTTTGCATGCTGCACCCCAATTAAGTAAGTACAAAAACTGTGGCCTTATGTTAGTGTTGAAACATTAGAAAATATGAAAAGAATACAGAAAACAGAATGGAGAATTAAACAATAACTATGTTAGGGAAAATGAATTAGCCATTGTGCCTCCTTTGTATAATTTTATAGACTTGTGTAACTCAGATTTTTCTGTCAAAAGTATTTTAAGCTACAGTTTTTAAAGACAGTTTCATATATGGTTACTCCCTGTCTCAAAGTTAGTCTATATAGCTAAAAATTGCTGTAAGTGTCTTTGTTTAAAAAGCTAGGATAGAGCTTTTTTTCAACGAGTCCTCAGATTTGTTCAAATTTGAGCACAGTTTTGTCTAAAACTGCGTCCGGTGAAACAGTATTTCATGCTTTTGGTTAGGTAGAATCATCTATCATCTCAATTTTTCCAAGGCAAACTGGCTACGTCATCACTTGACCATGGTCATTTGGTGTCTATCAACACCAAAAGGTTGTGTTACATTAACTACTGAAATGACCGACTTCTTAAATAACTGAAGTTGATACACTAACTTGAGCAATTGCCTTGACTTAACTTAACGTAGGTATGCAAATACTGCGCCGCAGGAATGCAAATGGATTGGATTAGCTTACTAAAGGCTCAACAAGCTGATTTCCTTCAACGAATCAAAAAACCTAAGACTTACGATCTCTTTTTGCTGGAAAGTCAAGTCAAAGGTTGTCATAGCGAAATTATGGCATTTTGGGGCGAATCATTGGCAAAACTGCTGGAGATTGCTTGCAAACAAGCAGAAATTATTGCCAAAAATCCCCCTCCGACACCGCCGGAATATCCTGATCCTCCTGACTGGGCAATTCCCTTTCCAATATACTTCCAGCACCAAGCGGAAGATTATCTCTTGCGAGAGCAAATTATTGACCGAGTCATGAGCGATCGCCTAGGCAAGCAGGTGAAAAAAGTGGCACAAGATAGCTTGAACAATATAGCTCTAGATGATGAGGGAAATTTACGTGGTGAAAGCAAATTTTCCTACGTGCTTGCTAGTAATCCCAAAGTCAGTCTTCAAGTTTATGTTGCTGATGGAGAAAGTTTTAACAGTATCAAGAAAGACAAAGTTAGATGGTCTGTCACACAAGAAGATTTAAAAAATCATCAAGTCTTAATTTTTCTATGTTTGTTTTACCCATTTACTGGTCAAAGAGGTTATGAGAAGCAAGCAATAATAGCAGGTTTTTTACCCACAAATCAAATTGAATTTAGTGAGCCAAAACTATACATTACCCCAAGTCAGTTGTTATACGCGGGAGGACTGAGTTGGTATTTAGGATCACTGGGTACTCAAAAGGATAAGCTACGAGTCTTGAATGAAATTGTAATCACAGAAACAATTCAGACTTTACCATCAGACCATCCACTCAAGACAATAGTAGGTGAGTGGGAATGCTGGCAAACCTTAAAAGGACATACCAGGGGAATTAATTGCCTAGCCTTCAGTCAGAGGGGTAACAACGGCAACACATATCCTCTTGTAGCAAGTGGTAGTCGTGGGGAGACAAAGCTATGGGATTTGACCAAAGGTGAGTTAGTAGGGACATTATCAGAACATCCTTGGATTTTTTCTGGGTTAGTTGATGAAGTGAATTCCCTGGCTTTCAGTCCAGATGGGCAGACATTAGTTAGTGCTGGTGCAGACTCCACAATTAAACTTTGGCACGTAGGGGCACAAGACTTGATTGATATTTTGCACAAGCATAATGGGATGGTGCGGTGTGTTGCCTTTACCCCAGATGGACGAATGTTAGCAACTGGGGGCGATGATAGAACAATTATGTTTTGGGACTTGATGCAGCGCCAGGTTGCTACTGCCTTATCTCTAGAAGATACAGCAGCCCATTCACTAGCGTTGAGTCCTGATGGACAAACTCTGATCACAGGGAGTTACCGCAAAATTAAAGTCTGGCGTATCTGCCAACAGGAAACTCAGATACCTTTGGTTCCCGAGTTATTGCACTCGTTTACAGGTCATTCCCATATTATTCGTTCCTTGGCTGTCACTACGGATGGCAAAATTTTAGTCAGTGGTAGTCGAGATAAAACGATTAAAATTTGGCAGTTAGAAAATGGGGAATTACTTCACACCCTCAACGGACACAGGGACGGAGTGTATGCGATTGCGTTGAGTCCTGATGGACAAATTATTGCCAGTGGCAGTGCAGATAAAACGATTAAATTGTGGCATGTAGAAACAGGAGAACTGCTGGGTACATTTACAGGTCATACACACACGGTAACAGCATTGGCTTTTACTGCTTCAGGGGAACTTTTGGTAAGTGGGAGTTTGGATAAGACGATTAAAATTTGGCAGAAAAGTTAGGAAAATAACCATAAAGACGCAAAGGACACCAAAAAACTCTTTGTGCCTTTGTGTCTTTGCGGGATTTTTCACATTTTTTCTTGTCTGTTGGGAACTCTAAAAGGTATGGTCTTCGTTCTTTCAAAAGATGAAATATGACTTCTAAGTAAGTCGGTGCAATAAAACCAAACTGTGTAAAGAAAAGTAAATAAGGCTCAAACTCTTTCTCTCCCTGCTCCCTGCTCCCTGCTCCCTGCTCCCTGCTCCCTGCCTTATTCCAACAATAATTATTTACGCCGACCTACTTAGTGGCACTATCCGACCCGTTTCTATCTCTTTTGTGCATAAGTTAGTTTCACTCTCCACTATTAACAATCAGAAGGAACGCAAACAAGCTAAACCTTTGGCTCAACTTAATAGATGGGTGTTATCTCAGCTATTAACTTGATATCTCTTTTTATCAGTAAACTCTCATTAACTTTGATTATCCACTATGAAACTCAACAAAAATCAACTTGATGTACTTGGTACTTTCCTGGGTGTTGTTGCAGGTGTTTCCACTGTTCTCTCTACCCAAGGAGTCATTGATCAGAAAGTTGGCGGTAGCGTTGGTGGTATTGCTACTGTTTTGCTAGGGGTTGTTGTCCAAAGACCGACCGATGCAGAACCAACTACTCAACAAGTAGAACAGGAAGAAGTCAAACAAACAAAAGTTTAAGCATATTGCGACTGCAACGAAGCACAATGCCCTAACGGGCTATTGGGCAATCAACTATTACTAACTTTATATAAATCAACCAGTTGAAGACATTTGTAGTTACTTAACTGTGATTTGAGGTAAGTTGCAGGTAAAAAAATTTAGGATAAAAAAAGCGATCGCACTTCCTTTTGAGCGATCGCTTTCCAATCATCAATATAGATTCAATCCAAAATCCCTAAACCAATAAACTTTGCATTAAGGGCCTATCTTCCGATATCTTACCCGTCCGCAACCATTCAGCTAGTTCAGCGGGTGCTTTGGCTTGCTTGAGGCGTTCCCGCAGTTTTGGACCTTCGAGAATTTCCTTCTGCAACAAATCCTGTGCAGTCTCCTCCAGTAAGTCGCGGTTTTCTTGCAAAATACTCAAAGCAATGTGGTGAGCATTATCCACTATTTGCTTCACCTCGCGGTCAATTTCTCTTGCCACTTCCGGACTAATTGAACGACGCGGGTTACCGTATCCTTCAAGAAACTGCTGTTGAGGTTTTTCAAATGCCACAGGACCAAGTTTATCACTCATACCGTAGAGGGTAACGCTGCGTTCCGCAAGGTCAGTCGCTTTTTGGATATCATCACTCGCACCTGTGGACACTTTGCCAAAGACGGTTTCTTCTGCGGAACGTCCACCCAAGAGGGTTGCAATCCGACCACGAATTTCATCTTCTATCATCAAGAAGCGGTCTTCTTCTGGCATTTGAATTGTGTAACCCAAAGCACCAACACCACGAGGGACAACAGAGATTTTCTCGACTTTACCAGCTCCTGGCATCAAAGCGCCGATGATGGCGTGACCAACTTCGTGATAAGCAACTGTCTTTTTCTCGGTTTCGTTGAGAACGCGAGAACGTTTTTCCAAACCTGCAACAACACGCTCAATGGCTTCGTTAAAATCAGCCGTCGTCACTGCTTGTTGATTTTGCCGTGCAGCAAGGAGTGCTGCTTCGTTGACAAGGTTCGCTAAATCTGCGCCAGCAAACCCAGGTGTTCTAATGGCGATCGTTGCTAAGTCCACATCATCAGCCAATTTGACATTTCTGGCATGAACTTTGAGAATCGCTTCACGACCAATTTTATCTGGACGATCTACGACCACTTGACGGTCAAAACGACCAGGACGACGCAGTGCTTGATCTAGAATTTCCGGACGGTTGGTAGCGGCGATGATGATGACTCCAGTATTGGCATCAAAGCCGTCCATTTCGGTGAGTAACTGGTTGAGGGTTTGTTCGCGTTCATCGTTACCACCCATCATTGAACCACTACCGCGAGATTTACCCAGTGCGTCCAATTCATCAATAAAGACAATGCAGGGGGCTTGTTGTTTTGCTTGCTCGAATAAGTCGCGGACTCGTGCAGCACCAACACCAACAAACAGTTCGATAAATTCAGAACCAGAAATACTGAAGAAAGGGACAGCAGCTTCACCAGCAATTGCTTTGGCGAGGAGTGTTTTACCAGTTCCTGGAGGTCCTACCAACAACACACCTTTAGGTATTTTCGCTCCTAATTTGGTGTATTTATCAGCATTTTTGAGAAAGTCAACAATCTCTTCCAGTTCGGCTTTCGCTTCATCTACACCAGCAACATCAAGAAATTTTACACCAGTGCTACCTTCAGAGTAGATGCGAGCCTTACTTTTACCCACTGTCAGTGCAGCGGGACCACCACCACCTCGATTGAGGAAAAAGCCCCAAATAGCAATGAAAATTAATGGTGGTGCAACCCAGCTTAAAAGAGTGCCAATCCAACCATTTTGGTCTGGTAGTGGTGCGGCAAACTCTACCTTATTGTCGCGGAGAATTTTAGGTAAATCCAAGTCGATCGCCACTGGTGTTGTTGCAAAGACTTGTTCTGTAGGTTTACCATCTGGGGTTTGAGTTTTAATCCCATACTCAATGCGATCGCCCCCCACAATCGCTCGATCTACTTTACCTGCTTGTACCTGAGCAATAAAATCGCTATAAGGAACTTGCGGTAATTTAGGACCAAAAAAGCTAGGAACAATTAAGTTCAGCAGAAAAAGAAGGGTCAATAGAACGAGTAAGCTACCACCAAACTGACGTATGTTTGGTGGTTTGATTTGACGTTTTTTCTTATTATTAGTTTCAACTGGCATTTGTTGATTTACCCTCCAATAATTTATTTTCTATTCGTCATTATTTGTTCTTTATTTATAGAAATAGCAAATAACTACCTCACGTTAATAAAAGAGCGAATAAACCACACAAAGCGATACCATCAAATACCCTTGCACCACCAATACTCAGAACACCCGAACTCATTGCTTGAATGTCTTTAAGATGCAGTAAGTCAGCACCAATCAAGGTTCCAAGAATGCCACCAGCAAAAGCAACGGGAGCGGCATGGTTTGCTGCAATTAACATTGCAGACAAAGCAGCAGTCAAAGGAGCCAGCAACGGATTCATTTGTATGCCAATTCCAGGGACAACACGCGCTGCATAATAGCTAACAGCTGTTACAATAGCTGTTACTGATAAAATAGCGAGAGCGTTTCCTTGTGTAAATTGATAAAGTGCTAACAACACAGGGATCAAGCCTCCCCCCACATTCAGAGCTATCACAGTATAACGTTGTACTTTCCCAAGGGGTATACCCCAATATTCCCTTATCCACAAAGAAGCAAGGTCATTTGCCACTGTTACAGAGGATTCAGTGCGGTACACAGGGATATTTATGGTACTTGTCAATATCACTAGCGTAAATAATAAAGTTGCGATAGATGGGGAAAACCCTAATTTTGCAATTGCAATTTCCACCACATCTACTGCTACAGCAAACCAAAAAAAAGGTAGCAGCAGTAATAACACCAAAAATAGCAGCAGCGACACTGGCAAGTAAATCATGGCGGTTTACAATGCAGAGTGTTGTCTGTTGCTCTGCTTGAATTTATTTTAAAGAATGAGACATCTTTTTCTATTTCGTGTCTCCCCCCCCAGATTAATGTGAATTGCCGTACTTGTTATGCAAAATCAGCTTGGATTTGTTTTCAAAGTGTTTATTCTCTCGGCTGGACTCTCAGGCTTGATTAAGTATATTCTTCCGAATTTATATATTCGGGCGACAGCAACCAACGCCCTCGTAATCGTTTTTTTGCCAACCGTCATTCTGACAAGTGTTTTCTTATGGCGACTCCAACGACAGCAAAATTAACAAAAAACCTCTAGGCGGGAACTGCTAAAATTAGCTAACCTAACTGCAGCAAGAAAAAGTAGCAGTTGTCAATCGGCAGGAGTCAGGTAGTGAATCTAGGTCAATGGATAGGTTTAATCGCCTTAGTTATTTCTTTATATATTCTGTGGCAGATTCGCGAAGTCCTGTTGCTGATGTTTGCTGCAGTTGTCTTAGCAACTACCCTAAATCGACTGGCTAGAAGGTTCCAACGCTCTGGAATGAAGCGTGGAATTGCGGTTTTGTTATCAGTAGCCATTTTTCTAGGCTTGATTGTACTCTTCTTCTTCGTGGTTGTACCGCCTTTTGCAAAGGAGTTTCAAGACTTAACCTATCAAGTACCCAAGGGTTTGAATCGTTTTAATGGCTGGTTTGACGAATTCAGATCTCGCATTCCTGACGAAATCATTCCGTATATACCTGATATCAACAGCCTGACTCAACAAGCACAACCATTTATCAATCGAGCAGTGGGAAACTCCTTCGCCTTTGTATCCAGCTCTTTGGAAGTTGTTCTTAAGATTTTGTTGGTGCTAGTTTTGACAGGGATGTTATTAGCCAACCCCCAAGCTTACCGCAAAGTATTTGTACGCGTGTTCCCCTCATTTTATCGGCGGCGGGTGGATGGAATTTTAGATAAATGCGAAGTGTCATTGGAAGGATGGGTAACCGGCGCTTTAATTGCTATGAGTGTTGTGGGACTGATGAGCTTAATTGGCTTATCAATTTTGCGCGTGCGTTCAGCACTGGCTTTGGGAGTTTTAGCAGGATTTTTGAACTTAATTCCTAATCTAGGTCCGACAATGAGTGTTGTACCAGCAATGGCGATCGCACTTTTGGATAGTCCCTGGAAAGCCCTGGCAGTACTAGCTCTCTACTTTGTTATCCAGCAAGCTGAGGGCAATTTCATTACGCCAATTGTTATGGCGCATCAAGTGTCGCTGTTACCAGCTGTTACCTTAATTGCTCAGTTGTTTTTTGTCACATTCTTTGGTTTTTTAGGCTTGTTTCTTGCACTACCTCTGACTGTTGTGGCTAAGATTTGGGTGCAAGAAGTATTGATTAAAGATGTTTTGGATCAATGGGATGATAAATCTGATAGAGAAACTGAGTTTGTGCTTGTTTGTGATGAGCAACAAACAGAGAAATCTGCTGAAAATTTGGAAGATGACGAGGATTCGCCAATTAGTCAGTAGTTAGATATTGTTCTGTTCATTGACACTCCCCACCCCAATACAGTTCGGATAAGATCCCCCCGCCTGCGGCGACCCCCTTAAAAAGGGGGTAAATGGATAAAACATACTTTAGACTGTCACAATTTGAGCTTTTGTCATGCTGTAGACGCTTTGCGGCTTCCTGCAGGGTAGCGTAACGCAGTGTAGACGCGGAGCGGCTTCCCGCAGGGTAGCGAAGCATCTGGATTCTTCGCTTCGCTCAGAATGACAGTTAAAAAGCGCAGTTTCTGCCCGTGTGGAGTATAGCCCCCCTTTTTAAGGGGGGTTGGGGGGATCTCCCGACAGTCACGCAAGTGGCGTGGGTTGGGGGATCTCCTTTGAGATAAGCTCCTTAACCGAACCGTATTCCTCCCCACCCCTGGTATGACTTTCGCTCTCATTCCAAGAAGTCTACTGGATGAACCATCAATCATGTCCGCTCAACTACGCAACCCTGTAAAACTTCAAATTGATGGCTGAATTTGCTAGACAAGCTTTGCTTTGAGGTGATAAGATATAAATCCTAATGTCCTTATAGGGTGACTAGCTCAACGGTAGAGCAGTGGACTCTTAATCCATTGGTTGCGGGTTCAAATCCCTCGTCACCCACTTTTTGAATCCAGGTGTACATTAACTAATTGTTTGTCACTGTTAACAGATTGATGTCACTTTTAACAAGTTAGTGTCACTGTTAACAGATTGACTGACAAAAACTGTATAAATCGCTGTAAGCAAGATTAGTCTCTACTAGCTTATGCCTAAGCAAAGCTTTTTGAGTTGATGGCTTTTAAGAAGCTACAACCAATGGATTAAGAGTCCTTTCAACCCAACTTTAATTTTGTAGAAGTATTTCAACACCCATCAATATCGGACACGAGACGGCTTTCATGTCGCTTTCAACCCGCCTCAAGCGTCGAGGGGCGTTGAAACATAAAAACTTACCTTTGTACCCTCGATGGCTAGACTTTCAACCCACCTCAAGCTAGGAGGGGCGTTGAAACTGCGTCTAGCTCTGCAAGGCGTAGCATTTCTTTTAGCTTTCAACCCACCTCAAGCTAGGAGGGGCGTTGAAACATACATCTTTAAGAAAATATGACCCAAATGCATTGGCTTTCAACCCACCTCAAGCTAGGAGGGGCGTTGAAACGGTGTCATCTATTATTTAATGGTGTATCCGAAAAACTTTCAACCCACCTCAAGCTAGGAGGGGCGTTGAAACCCCGCGCCTAAAACCCTTTATTTATCAAGACTTCTAGAAGCACTTTTGGCAAACCAACCAAAATCACTGGCTATTTGAAACTTAAAAAAGTAAATTAAGTTACAGATGACAACCTAGAAACCTTGCTAACAAACAGATTTGAAGATTTGGCAGCAACCCCAGGAAAATTAACCCCGCTTTCACTTGCCAAAAAATAATTAAGGTGGGTTCCTCCTTGGTCGGAGGTGATTCGGTAGCCACCACTGCGGTAAACCCGCACCTCTATTACTGGGGGCGCACCTTATTCCTATCCACAAGGGACAGCAGCATCAAGGTGGGCAGCTACCAGGGTCAGAAAGCAAAACTGTTTGACAACAGTCAAACTAACCCACATTTACACAGTACAGAGGCTTGTAACAAGCATGAACTGCGGCGCTATTACTAACTCTTATTTTATTTTCAAGGTTCGGTATTTTGTCAATCAGGTTTTTTGACGGGAATGGTAAGCACAGATCGCTAATTCTTTCGCTTTCTGGTGTGGGCTACCTCGAATCGGCTGTTTTGACTCTTCTATCACAATTCCAGCTTTAGCAGCTGACGAGCGAATATTTGCAATTAATCTGCCGTAGCTCCACTGATGGACGCTAACTCGGTACTGTTTGGCATACTTTTGTTGAACTTCTATTAAATCTGATTTTTGTTCGGCTTTGGCTTGAATCTCACTCTGAACTTGCTCGCGCATATCGCCCAACTTGGGGAGAACGATACTTCCAGCAGAGTAAGTTTGGGCGATCGCTACAATCTCCTTCGTTAATAATCTGTCTATATACTGCCCTAACTCCGATTCTCCAAACTGATTTGGTGCAGCCAGGGTTTGAGCTATTTGGCGTTGGTGGGATAATAAATGTTTTTGTTGTCGCTGTCTATTTAGCAGTTTGTAGTTATCACCAAGTAGTTGTTTGATGCTGCGGTAGGTGATAACTTTACCTGTAGTAGCATCAACCACTGTTACTGTTGCAGGCTTTTCTAAACCAAGGCTAACACCAACAAGAATATGAGATTTCCCTTTATATATAGGCTTGCTGGGGCGAGGGAAAGGGTTATTAATTCTGTCTAGGGTAGAGTTTTTCCGTTTTATATGAGCTTGCTGTTTATCGTTGAGTTCGCCTTTGGCTTTGGTATTGGTGATAGTTTTAGCGATTTCTTCGGCTTTCTCTTCTCTAACTTGGTTTGTTCCTTGAGTTGTCCACAGGCGAGTATCTACACAACAGTACAGTGTTAAGTGGTTAACGTTCCACTCGTCGCCTTTGCCTTGTTCTTCTTGCCAAGCAATCCGCCCACTACGCAGGGTGAACAAGGCAGTCGAGTGTTGATTTTTACTGTTTTTCTTAATTTCTTGGTCTTCTAAAAAGCGTTGAAACCAGTCAAGTTGGCGAGAATCACAATAAACTTGAAAGCTATGTTCACTCAGTCCGTTGAATTTTACACAGATGCGCCCAAACTGGTTTTTAAACCAAGTCATGTCTTCGTTGGTTTCGTAAGCCACTGGGAAAGGCACTTTACTAGATTTTCTTAAAAGACTGTCTTGCCAAGATTTCGCCTCTATTTGACTTTCAGGAACATTATGAGTGACAAGCAAAAGAGTGTCTAACCATTTGGCATCTGTTAAATCTCGACCTTTGGGAATTCGTGCTTCTAGCTGTTCTGTGAGGCGTTGGATTTGTATTTCTAATTTACGGCGACGTTGGGCAAATTTTTGGGGCTCTTCTTCTTTTTTGCTAAGTTTGCAGCCATTTTTGAGTAAATAGCTGATGGCGCAACGAGTCAGTAAGTCGTCTGTGTCGCTGTAAACCGCAAATAAGTTTTTTGATAAACTACGTTCGCTATCTGAATTTTTTGATTTTTTAGTTTTTTGAGGTTTTTTTACTTTGGCTGGTTGTGGTTCAACTGTATCAGACTGGGGGGTTAATTGAGCCAGTATTTCAGCAGCTTTGGTGCGAAGAACATCCAACAGGACTCCACTGTGTTCTAACAATTCAGCATCACTATTGAGCATTTCTAACCAGCGAATTTTGCCGTCCAGTTGGGACTGAACACGCTTCATCAATGCAAACCATGATTTATAGATGTAGTTCACCAATGCAGTTGCACTTGTGTAAAACCTTGCGGGTTGTCCAATAAAGCGAGGGTCAGTTTTTAAAATCTGGCAGAGTTCTTTGACAATACTTGTGGGGTGTTTACCTTTTTGTCGCCAAGTTTCAAACTCTGGGTGTTGAGCCACCTTAAGCAACAGTTCGTTAATCAGTGGTGTGTTTTTCTCTGCCATCAGCTTCCATAGCTGTTGGCGGGTAGATTCATTTGCTACTAAACGACACTGAATAGTAATCTGGCTCATTGCTTTTAAACATAGTTGTCCAATACTAACACAATTGTATTATAACAGTTTTCTGTAAAATAGTTTTTTATGCAAGAGACATTTTTTACTAGCAAGGAAGCGGCTCAAATTACAGGTTGTACCCTTCGCCAGATACAGTATTGGCGAGAGAAGGGGATTGTTGTGCCTATAATTAGTGATACAGGGACTGGACGCAGTATTTATTACTCAAGGTCTAATTTGGTAGAACTGGCAGCAATGGTATATTGGCTGTCTGTGGGGATAAGCTTTGACATAGCGTGTGAAACTCTCAAAAAGCTGAAAGACCAAGAGCCAGAGTTGTTTAATTCAGGTAATGGCAAGCGTTTTATGTTGTTGTTGGAAGCACATGAGCGATCGCCATTAGGCGTGCCGAAGGTATCGCTTAAACTTATGGAGTTTGATCGAGAAAAGGCGATCGCATCTTTAGATGAAGGTCAGCCTGTGATTCCAGTGTGGTTAGATCAGATTTATCAGCAACTACAGCAAAAATTAAAAGCTTAAAGGAGTTAGGAAGATATAGATGGTTGAACGTAATGGTAATGGGGATAAGTCCCTGGAAAGCTGGATTTGGGATGCAGCTTGTAGTATTCGCGGGGCGCAGGAAGCAGCGAAATATAAGGATTTTATTCTGCCGTTGATTTTTACCAAACGACTTTGTGATGTATTCGATGATGAACTAAATCGGATTGCTGAGAAGGTAGGTTCTCGTGCCAAGGCGTTTAAGTTGGTGGGAATGGATCATAATTTAGTGCGGTTTTATTTGCCACTGCAACCACAGAATCCTGATGATCCGGTTTGGTCGTTGATTCGCAAGCTTTCGGACAAGATTGGGGAGAAGTTAACGGATTATTTACGGGAAATTGCTAAGGCTAATCCTTTATTGAATGGGATTATAAATCGCATTGATTTTAATGCCACAACTCACGGACAGCGTGATCTTGATGACGATCGCCTGTCGAACCTGATTGAAAAAATCTCACAGAAGCGTCTGGGGTTAAAAGATGTAGAGCCGGATGTCATTGGACGCAGTTATGAGTATTTGATTCGCAAGTTTGCCGAAGGTTCGGGACAGTCAGCAGGGGAGTTTTACACTCCCAAGGAAGTGGGGCTAATCATGGCGAAGATTATGCAACCAGAGCCAGGGATGGCGATTTATGACCCCTGTTGCGGTTCGGCGGGTTTGTTGATTAAGTGTCAGTTGGTATTGCAAGAATCCCAAGGATCAACAGAAAAGTTTGCGCCGTTGCAACTGTATGGGCAGGAATACACGGGAAATACTTGGGCAATGGCAAACATGAACATGATTATCCATGATATGGAGGGGAAAATCGAAATTGGGGATACGTTTCGCCATCCCAAATTCATGCAAGCGGGGAAATTAGCTCAGTTTGAGCGAGTGGTGGCTAATCCCATGTGGAATCAGGACTGGTTTTTTGAGTCAGATTATGATGGGGATGAGTTGGGGCGTTTTCCCAAGGGAGCAGGTTTTCCAGGGAAACAGTCAGCTGATTGGGGTTGGGTGCAGCATATTTCGGCATCTTTAGATAAAACCGCAAAGGCGGCGATTGTTTTAGATACGGGTGCAGCGTCACGGGGTTCTGGTAATGTCAAGAACAATAAGGAGAAGGATGTACGGCGTTGGTTTGTCGAGCAGGATTTGATTGAAGGGGTGATATATTTACCACAAAACCTGTTTTACAACACTTCTGCGCCAGGGATTCTTTTGTTTTTGAATAAAGCGAAACCCAAAGAACGACAAGGTAAGCTATTTTTGATCAATGCGAGTTTGGTATTTGCCAAGGGTGATCCGAAAAACTACATTCCTGATGAGGGGATTGAGCGCATTGCCAGCACGTTTGTAAGTTGGCGGGAGGAAGATAAGTTTAGTTGCATTGTTTCTAAGGATGACATTGCCCGTAATGATTATAATATTTCGCCATCCCGTTATATTCATGTGGCGGAAACTGATGAGTTTCGACCAATTGCCGAAATTTTGGAGGAGTTGGAGGTTTTGGAGAAGGAAACAGAGGCTACTAATGAGGTATTGAGAAAGGTTTTGGAGCGATTTAAGTAGATTATTTTATTTGGGATGAAAAAGCAAGTATCACGTAAAAAAGGAATATTTAGATGAATTTTGCCCCAGTTAAAAATATTCCTAAAGATTGGAATATTGTTGAGTTGCAAACTACTGGTGAGGTTATATATGGTATTCAAGCATCAGTAGCCAATAATACCAAACCTATTGGCACAAAGATAATTACCAACAAAAATCTTTCTATTGATGGAAAATTGATTTTTGAAAAGCAAAGTTATTTTGAAATCAAAACAGCAAGCCATCGCAGAACTTTATTAAAGAAAGGCGATATTCTTTTTAATTGGCGTAGCGGAAGTCAGGATCATGTAGGTAAGACTGCATATTTTGATATAGATGGCGAATATATACATTCATCATTTATTCTTAGAATACGTCCTAATACAAGTATTATTAATGGCAAATTTCTTTATTACTATTTATATTGGTTGCGTGAATCTAAATACTTTATAAAAGTTCATAGCTACGCTATTAATGCCAAATTTAATAAAAGTGCTGTAAATTCACTACCTACGATCCTCCCCATTCTAGAAGAACAGCGAAAAATGGCGGTAGTGTTGTCGATGGTGCAGGATGCGATCGCACAACAAGAGCAACTCATCACCCTCACCACTGAACTGAAAAAAGCCCTCATGCAGAAACTATTCGCAGAGGGAACTCGTGGCGAACCGCAAAAAATGACAGAAATTGGTCTTATTCCTGAAAGTTGGGATTTAGTACCCTGCTCTGAGCTTTGTAAAACAATTACTGTGGGTGTAGTAGTCAAACCAGCAAGTTACTATGTAGAATCTGGCATCCCTGCATTTCGTTCTTTGAATGTTAGAGAAGACCAATTAGTTACTGAGAATTTAGTCTATTTTTCCCCAGAAGATAATGATGGAAAACTTGCAAAATCTAAAGTTTACGCTGGTGATGTATTAATTGTTAGAACAGGCTACCCTGGTACATCTTGCGTCGTTCCTGAACAATATGAAGGCTCAAATTGTATTGATATTGTTATTGCTCGTCCTAAAAATACTATTTCTAGTAAGTTTTTAAGCCGCTTTTTTAATTCTCCAGCAGGTAAATTACAAGCTTTCTCAGCTAAACATGGACTTGCTCAACAACACTTAAATGTTGGTGCTGTTAAAAATGTTCTTGTTCCAATTCCTCCCAGTTTAGATGAGCAAAATGGAATCGGGATAATTTTAGAAACTATTGATAACAAGCTAAATTTTTATAAATATAAAAAATCCTTATTTGCGGATATATTTCGTACTCTTATTCACCAACTCATGACCGCCCAAATCCGAGTTGATGACCTTAAGATTTCCGCCCTCAACCTCGAACTACAGGGAGGAGATGAATAACAATGCTCAGCTTTGATGATCTCTGGGAAGTCCTTATTACTGAAGATGAAAGCGTAAAAATAGAAGTAAAAAAAGGCTCAGAAGTTGGTAAAAGTTGCTGGGAAACCATTAGTGCATTTTCTAATGAACCCAGTCTAGGAGGGGGTTATCTTCTACTGGGTGTCAAATCACCAGAAGAAAGTAATACCAACAATTATGAAATTGAAGGAATAGCAGATTCCGACAAAATACAACGAGACTTAGCCACCCAATGCAGAGAAAACTTTAACATCACTATTCGTCCCCATATAGAAACTGCTACCAAAGACGGAAAAACCGTAATTGTTGCTTTTATTCCCGAAGTCCAACCTTCAGAAAAACCCGTCTTTATCACCAGCAGAGGACTTCCTAAAGGTGCATTTAGACGCATTGCTTCAACCGATCAAAAATGCATGGAAAGAGATATTGAACTGTTTTATAAAGAACGTAACGCCCAAACCTACGACACTACAACTATCCCAGATGCTACCCTCGATGATTTAGACCCAGAAGCGATCGCCGCTTACCGTAGAGAAAGACAGCAATTAAACCCCAACGCCAGCGAATTAAATTACGATGACCAGAAGCTACTTTTTGCCCTAAATGCGATCGCCAGACACCCCACCCAAAAAGAAGAATATTGCCTCACCTTCGCCGGATTAATCTTATTCGGAAATGCGATCGCCCTGCGGCGTTATTTCCCCATGCACCGTATCGACTACATCCTTGTAGAAGGTAAAGAGTGGGTTTCAGATCCCGATAAGCGTTATCAAAGTATCGAAATCCGTGAACCGCTACTACTAGCCATTCCCAAATTAATCACCCTCGTTCTTAACGATCTGCCCAAAGCCTTCGGACTGGCAGAAAACGGGATTCACCGTAGAGAAACCCCTCTCATTCCCCGTAAAGTTATCCGAGAAGCAATTGTTAACGCTGTAATGCACCGTAACTATCGAGAACGGAGTCCTGTCCAGATTATCCGCTTCTGTGATCGTTTAGAAATTCGTAATCCTGGTTATTCTCTCAAACCCACAGATGAATTTGACCAACCAGGATCAAAAACTCGTAACGAAAAAATTGCCGCAGTTCTCCATGAAGTAAATTTTGCAGAAACAAAAGGATCTGGAGGGAGGGTTATGTTGGAGAAAATGCTGGAAGCCAACTTGACCCTACCTTTATTTGTTTCCAATCGAGATAGAGATTATTTTCACGTTACCCTTTTTACCCATCATCTCCTTGACGGAGATGATATTGAATGGCTGACACAATTCAAAAACTATGGATTAAGTAATGATCAAGCCAAAGCACTCGTCGTCTTGAGACAAGTGGGAATGATTAATAATTTAATTTACCGTGTCACCAATGATGTTGATACTCTCACCGCCAGTCAACACCTCAGACGCTTACGGGATACTGGACTTCTAGAACAACAAGGCAAAGGATCAGCCACTTGCTACACCCTTAACCCTGAGTTTCAACCAAAAGAACAATTAGAGGTAGATACGTCTAATCTGGACAGTAAAACTACCAATAACCTATCTGGACAGTTCCCGAACCCTAATCTGGACAGTAGTACACTTCAAGCGGACAGCTTATCTGGACAGTTCCCGAACCCTAATCTGGACAGTAGTACACTTCAAGCGGACAG